>JADHTD010000065.1 GCA_016776525.1 Rhodospirillales bacterium | reverse complement strand
AATGCGTTTTGCCATCATTCCCTCCTAAACTAAAGCGCCCGTTCGAGAGCGTCCAAAATGTCCTGGATGACCGAAATCACGCGGGCGGAGGCTGCATAGGCCTGCTCATACAAAATCAACTGGGCCATTTCCTCATCGAGGTTGACGCCCCGGATGGTGTTGGACTTGTATTCCAGGCTGTCGGCGAGGTTCTGCCGGTATTCCAGGTTGCTGTCATTGGTGTCGGCGAGGCTGGCGCTTCGTCCGATTATGGCTGAAGAATAATCGTAGAAAGTTGTTGTCAGGGAGGCCAAGCCGCCGGCGGAATCGAAGGCATTGGTTGTCGTCATAACATCGCCCAGGGCCTTGGCAATGGTGTCGTCACCGGCACTGGTGAAATATTCACCGGAAGCGCCAAGGCTGGCGTTCCATTGCGCCGCGCCGCGGGAAACCAAGCTTGGATCATCGATAATATCGCTGCGGACGTCCAGGGTGCTGGCGACCCGGACGTCGGCCACATGCATGCCGTAATCGCCGAGGAAGTTACCCGAGGTCGGAGCAATTTCCAGGTCGTAGCCGCTGTCATGGGAAATTCTCAGGCGGAAGCCGGAACCATCGGGAACCTGGGCGGCGGTGACGCCCAGGTTGGCGGCGTTGATGTTGCTGACGATGGTCGACAGGCTTTGGCCGGCCGTTACTGCCACTGTGCCGAGCGATCCGGCATTGCTGTCGATAAATTCCAGGGTGTCGGAATTGGGGGCCGCGAAGGTGCTGGCCAGGGCATTCGACTCGTAAACATTGCTGTTTAAGCCATCGACAAAGAAATCATTGAGGCCGAAGAAATTGGCGAAACCGGAAACCGTTTCCTCCGCCGTGCCGTCGGCATCTACATCGTAGGTGATGGTTGCATCGGAATGGGTGTTGCCGCTGGCCGTTGCCGTTTCGTCGCGGAAAGCCAGGTTCAGGGTTGTCGTGTTCAGGCTGATGGCCAGTTTACCGTCGCTGCCGACGGCGACGGTTGCCGTGCCGGCTCCGTTGGCCTGCAGCCAGGTCTGCATGGCGGTGGCAACGTCATTGACGGAGTCGCTGGCCCCGCCGATTAGGGTTTGGATTGTGGTGACGGCCTGCTGGTCGCCGTTGCTGTCGAACAGCACCATGGTGGTGTCGCCGCTGGAAAAGGTCATCGTCGAGGTTGCGGATTGGGTAAAGATACGGGTGCCGTTCATTTCCTGGGAGCCGGGAAAAGCAAAGCCCCGATTATGAACCTGATTAATGGTATCCCTCAGTTCCGCCGCCAATTCGTCGATCTGGCTTTGCAGGTCGGTCATGACGTCGTCGCGCAGTTCGACCAGACCTTTCAGGGACCCGCCGCGCAGTTCGTTGGTGATATCGTTGGTCGCATCGGCAGTGGAACCGACAAAAATACCGCCGAAGTCACCTTCCGCATGGGTTGTCGTCGAGCTCACGGAACTGGCCGCTGAATGGGTCAGGGTTGACGGAATGTTATCAACCAGGGTGCGGCCGGCGGTGGTAAATACAATGACATCGCCGTCACCGCGGAAGAAGTATGAGATATCGACCAATTTGGACAGAGTATCGATGGCGGAATCGCGCTGGTCCCGAAGATCCGTTGAATCCAGGGTTATGGCGTCGTTGCGGACGATCTTGTCGTTCAGATTGCCAATTTGGGAGATCAGATCATTGATTTCCGTAACCTGATCGGCGATTTGCTTGTCAACCTGCTGCCGCAAATCCTGAATGGTTGTGGTCATCTGTTGCAGTGACTGGGTGATTTGGCGACCCCAGCGAATAACTTCATTTTGCTCCAGGGTCTTGTCCGGATTCAGGGTGAGGGATTCCAGGGCATTTGCGAACTCCGTCATAATGTGACTGATCGAAGTGTTGCCTTCCGGACTGCCGAACATCTCCTGTAGGCGGGCGTAGTAATTTTCCTGGACGCTGATTTCTTCCAGGCTGCTGAATTCCTGGCGCATGCTCTTGAGGAGGCCTTCGTCAATCTTGCGGTTGATTGCGGATATCTGGACGCCGGCGCCTGTGGCCGAAACGACCCGTGCTTCCAGATTGACAACCTTACGGGAATAGCCCGCCGAATTGACGTTGGAGATATTGTTGGCAACCGCATCCAGGGCCTGTTGATTGGCCAGCAGTCCGCTGCGGGCGGTTTGCAGAGCGAGGGTGATCGAACCGGCCATTGTAAGGTCTCCTCAGCGACGCGCTAAAGGGTCTGGTTAAGTGAGACGGACATGTTCAGGGGCGCGGCCTGGACATCTTCCAGGTCGGTGGTTCCCTTGGCGGAATATGTCCCCGGACCCGGCACGGCTTGTTTGACGGCATCGGAAACGGCATCCATGACCCGTTTGTTGACCTCGATCCCGATCGACAGCAGACGGGCGTTTTCTTCCGTCAGCTCATCGATTTTTTTGGTCAGGTCCCGTAGTTCCTTGCGGGTGCTTTCCTCCACCTCGCCCAGGCTGTCAGCGTTTTCCCTGAGGCTTTTGGCGCGGGCTTCGTAAGCCCGGCAAAGAGTGTCTTTTTCCTTGAACGTCTCAGAAACGACGTCGGCTTTGCGTTTGCGCAGCGCCTCGTTCTCCTTGACCAGGATATGAGCCAGACGGCCGCTAATCACGATCATGTCTTTGAAACGTTTATTGGTTTCCATGATGCTTATATCTCCTGCGATTTGAGAAGTTCGCTGACGATGGCGTCGGCAATGCCGATGCCGCCGGAGCGGGCGATGGCTTTGCCGTATTCATCTACCTGCATCGACCGCCACATGGATTCCGCCTGACCGCCACCGAAGGGCGGGGCGCTGTCCAGGCTCGAGAACATCGGTTGCAGGGATTGCCCCAGGAAGAAGGCTTCGAAATCCTGCGCGACTTTCCGGGCCTGATCGTAGGTCAGGTTCTTGCGGCTGGTATTGGGCGGCGCCTTGGCAAAGGCCTGGGCGGTTTCCGACTGCAACTGTATGGCTGTCGAGGACATTACATCACCTCGATTTCGGCTTGCAGGGCGCCGGCGGTTTTGACGGCCTGCAGGATGGTGATCATATCGCGGGGGCCGATGCCCAGAGCATTGAGGCCGTTGACCAGTTCCTGCAAGGTGATACCGCCGCTGAGAACCGTCAGTTGCTTGTCTTCACCTTCATCGACTTCGATTTCGGTGCGGTCGACGGTGGTCGTGTCGCCGACTTCGGCAAAGGGGCCGGGTTGCGACACCTGTTCCGATTCAGTGATGCGAATGGTCAGGTTGCCCTGGGCGATGGCGACCGTACTGATGGAGACGTTTTCACCCATGACGATGATGCCGGATTGTTCGTCGATGATGACACGGGCCAGTTGATCGGGTTCGATCCGCAGTTGCTCGATGTCGGTGATCAGGTTGACGACGTTTTTGTCGTAGCTCCGCGGCACCCGAATGTGAACATTCGACGGATCGCTCGGCCGGGCGGCGTCGGTGCCGAGGAAAGCATTGACGGCTTGGGCAATACGGCGCGCCGTGGTGAAATCCGGATTGCGCAACGACAACGTCACTTTTTCCATATTGGTCATGTCGAATTCAAGGGTCCGTTCGACGATGGCGCCGTTGGCGATGCGGCCGCTGGTCGGAACGCCCTTGGTGACCGTTTGCGCATTGCCACCGGCAGTAAAGCCGCCGACCGCGATCTGTCCCTGGGCAACGGCATAAACTTCACCGTCGGCGCCGAGAGCGGGCGTCACCAGAAGCGTGCCGCCCATCAGACTGGACGAATCGCCCAGCGCGCTGACGGTGACATCTATCCTGGACCCCGTGGCAACAAAGGGCGGAAGAACGGCAGTGACCATAACGGCTGCGACGTTGCTGGAATCGAGACCGTCATCGGTCGGTTTCACGCCAAGCCGGTTGAGCATGGATTGCAGGCTTTGTTTCGTGAAATGACCGTTAGCCAGTGAGTCGCCGGTGCCGTTGAGGCCAACGACCAAGCCATAACCGACCAGTTGGTTGTCGCGGACGCCCTCAAAATCGACGATGTCTTTGATGCGCGAGGCGCCATCGGCGGAACCGGCGGCAAAAGCAATCATTGCCAAACTCATCAGCAACGCGCCAAAGCCCTGGCTCAACGCCTTTTTCATGATTGTGGCGGGGTGCTCTTTTTTTCCCGTATGCATCATGATGAATTCCGTTTCTTATCAAATTGTCCCAAATCGCCCTTTAACTTGCGAATTCCGTGCCAAGCGAAGGTCTCTATTAATCCATTGAAAAATAACATTTTTTTGTCTCCTAAAGAGCCGATTTTCCTGTCAATCGGGCAACATCGGGCGACAGGGGGAAGATTTTGCCGGGTAGGCTTGGTCCGGCGGGGTTCCGGCCTAAAAAGAAGCGCCCCCGCTTTTTTGGGAAAGTGGAACCCAAAGAAGCGGGGGGCTGGGGGGGGTGGGATTCTTTTAAGGGCCGGTGTTAACGTTTCAGGTCGCGGGCGGATTGGACCATCTCATCAAGGGTCCTGAAAACAGTGGCCGATGAGTTATAGGCATTTTGCGTCATGATCATCTTGGTGAACTCATCGGCTAAATCGACGTTCGACATTTCCCTGGAAAAGGGTGAAAACTGGGCATATCCGTCCGATGCCGCCGAAACCAATGAGGCCGGGCCGGATTCCCCGGTCAGGGCATAGGTATTGCCGTTGCGGGGTTCCAAGCCGTTTGGATTGGAGAAGATGGCCAGCGGCAGCTTATAGATTTTCCTCTGCGTCAGGTCTTCGAAGGTGCCGGTGATATGGCCTGAATTATCAAAGGTGAAGGACTGCATGTCGTTGGCGGCGTAACCGTCGCGGGTGAACTGGTTGATAATGAAATCGCCGGCAAACTGGGTCATCGCCGAATAATCGGCGGTTATGGATGCGGTCGCGGCATCGGCCCAGGTCAGCGGCAAGGTATAACTGGAGGTGCCGGTTAAGGCGCCGTTGGAATCAAAGGTAAGGGTCTGGGCGGCGGAGGTGCCGGCATCGGTTGTCGTCGTAAAACTCCAGGTGTTCGGCGTGGTGCCTTTGGTAAAAGTAATATCCGCGGCCCGTTGTATATTATTGGAATCAATCACGTTGATGGAATAGAGGTGCTGGTCTCCGGCGCTGCCCGTTGCCGGCAAATTCAAGGACAGGTTCATCGCCGTCGTCGCCTGTCCGATGCTGGTGAAAGCATACTGGTCGACCCGCAGGGATTGCGGAGTTCCCGGAATGGTGAAGGTGCCGTCCGCATTGGCCGCCACGCCCTGAACGTAATATCCATTTTTATCAATGAGATATCCGGCTTCTACCTGGATGGTACTGTTATCGTCGGCAGTGACACTGACAGTTTCGCCGGTGGTCATGAGGAAATTGCCGTCCCGGCTGTAAAGGGTTTCACCGGATCCATCCTGTTGGGTGTTGAGGACGAAAAAACCCTGGCCGTTGATGCTGACATCCAGGTGACTTGCTGAACTGGTGACGAGGCCTTGTTGATCAATCCTGAAATAATCAAGCGGCCGCACACCGCCGATGTCGGACTGTTTGTCCATGGTATTGGCCAGTACGGTGGTAAATCGCGTGTCCGTGCTCTTATAGCCGCCGGTATTCACATTGGCGATATTGAGGCCGATGGTGTTCATGGCATGGCTCTGGCTCATCATGGCCAGAGTCGGCGTTGAGAACATTCCATACATGCTCATGGGCTTCTGCTCCGAAGGCTTATCGTGCGGACACGACGTTCATATTTTCTCTCTCCGTTTAATTAGCAAGAAGGATGCCAAGTGGAGAGAATTTATAAGCCTTTGGTTTAGAAGGATAATTTTTAAAGTTCACCCCGGCGGTCAGGCCAGATTTGCCCGGTTGAGAGGGGGGTGGCTGCAAGAATTGCCGGGCCGGAGGCCGGAAACTGGATCAAACGGGAAACACGAAAACCTGATTCGGATCGACCCAGACCGTTATCGTGGAACCCGATGCGGGGAGAAAAGCTCCCGGGATGCGGGCCTGAATATCGATTTCCGTACCGTAGGCATCGGCGGCAAAACTGAGCCGCAGATGGCTTGACCGGCCGAGCATGCGGGCCGAGACGACCCGGGCGGTGTATCCTTCTCCGGCATCATCGGGCAAGGGCTCTCCCGAATATTCCATCTTGAGTCCTTCCGGACGGATAAAGATACGGGCTTCCGTGCCGTCGGCCATGGCCGGAGTTTCGAAATCACCCAGCGGTGTTTTGACGGCCTTGTCCTGAACCGTTCCCGAAAGTTCGTTGATGGGGCCGAAGAGGGCCGCCACAAAAGGGTTGGCCGGATGGAAATAGGTTTCCTGGGGGGTGCCGGCCTGAATGATACGGCCGCCCTGCATGACCAGTATGCGGTCGGCCATGAACATGGCTTCTTCCGGATCATGGGTGACCATCAGGGTGGCAACACCGGTTTCCTTAAGGATGGTCAAGGTCTGTTCCCGGACATTGGCGCGCAGCGTCACATCCATACCCGAAAACGGCTCATCCAAGAGCAGGACCCGGGGTTCCGTTGCCAAAGCCCTGAGCAGGGCGACCCGCTGCTGCTGGCCGCCCGATAAGGTGTGGGGATAGACGTTGATGGTGCCGCCGAGACCGATCCGGGAAAGCGAGTCACGGGCCCATGCGTAGCGGGCGCCATTACTGTCGGTTAAACCAAAAGTGACGTTTTCGAGGATCGTCAGATGGGGAAACAGGGCATAATCCTGGAACATCAGGCCGACGCCCCGAACTTCGGGTGGCATATGGTGCCCGGTTTCCCCGAGGCCGACGGTTTTATCGCCGATGCTGATCTGGCCCTGCTGGACGATTTCCAGTCCGGCGGCGAGCCGCAACAGAGTTGTCTTGCCACATCCCGACGGCCCCAGCAGGCAGACCAGTTCCCCCGGTTTTACGTCGAAAGAAACATCGCGGACGACGGGCGGGTCATCCTCATAGGCATGGATGACATGGTCCATATGCAGGCCGATCATGGTGCCGGCCTTGTCCGGGCGACATTGCGGCCCTGACCGGGGCGGGAATGGGTGATGGTGCGGCTGAGCAGGATCACCGGCAGGATTCCGGCGGCGACGATGGTAAGGGCGGCGAGCGAACTTTCCGCCAACAGTTCGTCGGAGGCGTATTCATGCACGAAGGTGGCCAGGGTATGAAAGTTGAACGGCCTCAAAATCACCGTCATCGGCAATTCCTTCATGCAATCGACGAAGACCAGAATACCGGCGGTCAGGATACTGCTTCTCATCAAAGGCAAATGCACTTTCAGGAGGATGGCCGCCGGGCCCTTTCCCAAGGTGCGGGCGGCGCCGTCCATATTGGGGGTTATTTTGCCGAGGCTGGCTTCCATGGTGCCGAAAGAGACCGCCAGGAATCGGACCACATAGCCGATGGTCACGGCAAAAATAGAACCGCTGAGCAGCAGGCCGCTGGATATTCCAAAGGTGTCCCGCATGAAAGCATCGACGGAGTTGTCGAGCCAGGCCGTCGGAATGATGACGCCGATGGCAAGGACGGCGCCGGGCACGGCATAGCCGAGGGAAGCGAACCGGGTCATTGTTTTAAGGACGGCGCCGCCTTTAAGCCGCAGGCCATAGGCCATGAAGGTGCCGATGGCGACCGCCAACAGGGCGGCCAGGGCCGAAAGTCCGAAACTGTTGAGGGTAAAAGCCAGGTAATCGGCTTCCAGGGTCGCCGCGTAATGGCCGAGGGCGTAATTGCCGAGCACGGCGGCGGGCACCAGAAATCCGAACAAGACCGGCGCCAGACAGGCCGTTGTCGCCAGAACCGACCATTTGCCACGCAAGGGGTAGCCCGGCAAAGCCCGGTATTTGGTGGTCGTATGGTGGAACCTCTGACCGCGGCGGGCGCGCCGTTCCAGGCCGATCAGGACCAGCACGAATATAAGCAGGACCGAAGCCAGCTGCGCCGCCCCGGCGACATTGTTCATGTTCAGCCAGACATCGAAAATTCCGGCGCTAAAGGTGGCGACGGCAAAGTAATCGACGGTGCCGAAATCATTGAGGGTTTCCATCAGCACCAGGGTCAGGCCGATAACGATGGCCGGCCGGGCCAGGGGCAGGGCGACCAGGAAGAAACTTTTCCAGGGATTGCGGCCCAGGGTGCGGCTAACTTCCAGAACGCAAACAGACTGTTCGAGAAAAGCCGCCCGCGACAATAGGTAAACATAGGGATAGAAGACCAAGGTCATCATACAGGCGGCGCCGCCCAGGGAGCGGATTTCCGGAAACCAGTACTGGCTTTTTACGGTCCAGCCGAACAAGGCGCGCAGGCCTTCCTGGATCGGTCCAGCATATTCCAACAGGTCGGTGTAAACGTAGGCGATGACATAGGCCGGAATGGCCATCGGCAACAACAGGGCCCATTCAAACAGGCGCCGTCCGGGAAAGCGGCACATGGTGACCAGCCAGGCGGTGCCAGTGCCGATCAGGAAGGTTCCGGTGCCGACCCCGGTCATCAGGAGCAGGGTGGTGATGATGTAATCGGGAAGAACGGTGGCGGCCAAGTGGCTCCAGATATTATCGGCGGGTGTCACCGCCATGATCAGGACGGCGATCGTCGGTATGGCCATCATCAGGGCGGCCAAGACCGTCCCCGCCGTCCACACGTTGAGGCGGATTCTGAAGGCCGGGAAACGGCTGGTTCCGTTGAGGGCGGTTGTTGCGTTGCTCAAACCTGAATTTACCCACTTACCATAAACAGAATGGGACCGGGGGTGCCGGTCCCATCCAAAGAGAATGGACTTCTAATGGTCAAACCTGACCCGGTCCATGATTTTTGTGGCCGTCGTGCGATGTTTGGTCACCTCCAGGAGGTTGACCGTATCGGCCTTGAAGCGGCCCCAGGACTCCACCAGGGGGTGAAAGGCGACGCCATCCCTTACCGGATATTCGAAATTCTGTTCGGCGTAGATTTTCTGGGCAAAGGGGCCGCTGAGGAATTCCAGAAGCTTAACCGCATTGTTCCGGTTCTTGGAACTTTTGGTCAAAGCGGCGCCGCTGGCATTGACGTGGGCGCCCCGGCCGTTCTGGTTGGGAAAGACGACGCGGACGGCAGCCGCCCATTTTTTTTGTTCCGGTTTTTTGTCATTGGTTGCCATTTTTCCCATGTAATAGGTGTTTCCCAAGGAGACGTCGCATTCACCCTGGTAGATGGCCTTGACCTGGGCGCGGTCATTTCCCTGCGGTTTGCGGGCCAGATTGGCTTTGACGCCCCGCGCCCAATCTTCGGCGGCCTTTTCCCCTTTGGCGGCAATGATCGACGCCAACAGGGTGACGTTATAGGGGTGTTTTCCCGACCGGGTGCACAAGCGGCTCTTGAAATGAGGTTTGGCGATATCTTCATAAGAGGCCAGTTCCCCGGCCTTGACCCGATCCTTGTGGGCATAGACGACCCGGGCCCGGGTCGTTAGACCGAACCACAAACCATCTTTATGACGGTATTGGGGCGGGATGTTTGCATCCAGCACCTCCGACTTGACCGGCTGTACAAGACCGGCGGCGACCAGGTCGTTGAGGCGGCCGATATCCGCCGACAGGACAAGATCGGCCGGACTGTTGCGCCCTTCCGCTTTAATCCGTTCCAACAGTCCCTTTTTGGCATAGACGACATTGACCTTGATGCCCGTTTGTTTGTTGAAGGCTTTCAGCAAAGGCTTCATCAGGAACGGTTGGCGATAGGAATAGAGATTGACCTCACCGGCGGCATCAGCGGCCGGGGAGAAAACAAGCGCCGCCAGGACAAAAGCCAGCCCCTTGATGGCTCGAGCGGCCCAAACAGTGTTCATCGAATTGTAGCTCTAAATTATAATTGTTCTAAATTGAGATTGCATTTCAGTCTCAACGGGAGGCGCACCTTAAGGCCCCTGAAATTATTTTGCAACTCATTATCATGTCTTTTTTATGGGTATTAACTATTTTTGTAAAGGCGGACCTGTAAGGGGTGCCGGGGCTTGGTTCGGAAGAGTTGTCATCCGGGTCTCTGGCGAATTCACTGGTAACCCGTTTGTTGATTGGGCATCATCGATCGGACGCAAGGCACCGGCTTAACGGCTTCTTAAATGAGTTGCAGCCATAATCGATGCTGACGCAAACCGTGTTTATGACAGGCAATTTTTTTTATGAAAATTCCCGGCGTAGGTAGCAGCAAGACGGCAGCTTCCGCGAAGCGTAAAAAGACGGCTTCGGGGAAGGGGGCGGATTTTGCCAAGACCCTCCGGAATGCTGCGGTTTCAGCGCCACCGGCGGATGCCGTGGAGCCGGCTCCGGTTGGCCCCGTCGAGTCGGTGTTGTCGGTGCAGGAAGTTCCGGACGCGACGCAGGAAAGATCACGCGGTTTGATCCGTCAGTACGGCGAGGACATCCTGGGTCGGCTTGAGGACATTCGCCATGGTTTGCTGATCGGTTCCATGCCCAAAGAGAAATTGGCGGACCTGGCCCAGACCATGCGGGCGCAACGCCGACAATCGGACGACCCGAAGCTGAATGAAATCATCGATGAGATCGAACTTCGTGCCGAAGTTGAAATCGCCAAATTGACGCGGGATACGGGCCGCCCGAAGTAAAGAAGGTGACGTTTAGCCCGCTTATTTGCGGTTAACCCCATAGGCAGCATTCCACCTCATTATAAATGTCTCTTGCAGGAAATGGGTCACCCACCTATATTCCGCCGCGATTGCCACTGAATTCGCGGAGAACCGAATAGAATGAACGTTTCGTTGCCTCCTGATTACAAACCGAAGAAGTCAGAGGATTTTATGAATCCGATGATGCGCGAGTTTTTCCGCCAGAAATTGCTTTTATGGCGGGCGGAACTTTTGGATGAATCAAACGAGACGCTCCAGCACCTCCAACAGGGAGGGGAACCGGAAGCGGACCTCGCAGATCGCGCGTCGCGTGAAACTGACCGTTCCCTGGAACTTCGGACCCGGGACCGGGCCC
>JADHTD010000064.1 GCA_016776525.1 Rhodospirillales bacterium | reverse complement strand
GAAAGTGCTGGGCACCTACGCGGGGCATCCCTTCCGCCTGGAAGTGGCCGGGGAATAAAACCACCGGCTTTTAGCCTTTTCCCGGTTCCTTAAGGTGGGGGGCAAGCTCCCGAAATAATCAGATGTCTTCGATCCAATGATCGACGATGTGCCGCGCGATGGAATCCTTATTCGGCGTGCGCAGGCCCTTTTCATCGAGACGGGCGATCTGGTCGCGGGTGAACCAGCCGGCGTCCTCCAACTCATTGGGGTCGATTTTGATGTCGACGTTCTTGGCCCGGGCGACAAAGCCCAGCATCAGTGAGGCCGGGAACGGCCACGGCTGCGAGCCCATATAGCGCACATCCTCGACATCGATACCGACCTCTTCCTTGACCTCGCGGATGACGGCGTCTTCCAGGCTTTCGCCGGGCTCGACGAAACCGGCCAGGATCGACCACATGCCCTGGGGCCAGATCGATTTATGGGACAGCAGGCAGGCGCCGCCCTCCGGCCCCGGCCGTTCGACCAGCATGATTACCGCCGGGTCGGTGCGGGGAAAATGTTCGCGTCCGCATTCGGTATTGGAACAGGTGCGCTGGTGGCCGCCGGTCTTCATCTCCGTCGGGCTGCCGCAGGTGCCGCAGAATTGGTGGGTCTTGTGCCAGGTGGCCATGCCGCGGGCATAGGTCATCAGCGCCGCGTCGGGCCGCGTCATGAGGCCGCCCGCCTGGCGGATGTTGAGGAATTGGGCGCGGCCCATGATCGGGCTCAGCTCCGGCTCTTCCTTGGCCGACAGGTCGGCGGCGTAATACGCCGCTTCGCCGTTGGCCCGGTCGATGCCGAGGAAGGTGACGTGTTCGGCGATTTGCAGGATGCCCAGGGCGTGGGGGCCGGTGAAGGTCACCGGTTGCGGTGTTGCCAGGGTTTCCTCGTCCATGAGGATCAGGTTGTGCTCCCGCCACATGGGGATGATGCGGGTGGTGTCCCGGCGCAGGGTTTCCACCAGCCACTTTTCGTCGCGGCGCAGGTCGGCGGCCCGGTCCAGGGTGACGCCGCTGTAACAGATATCTTCCAGCATGGCGGTACCATACACCACCGGCTTCCCATGGCAATATCGGGGGGGATTTTCACCAAATAACTGATTCAAAGGGATTTATCTTGCTTGCCCCGGGGGCGGGCGGAAATGTTATAGTAGGCCCGGGAGGCCGGCGATGGACAGGTTCCTCGCCAACCCGGTCAGATCCGGAAGGAAGCAGCCGTAACGAGATTCGGCCTGGGTCGTTGTCCGGTCTCCCACCTCACCAAAGCGGGTTCTCCGCCTGACCAAGGGATGCAGCGGGCCTCATCATGAGCGAACAGGAAGACACCGGCCAATACCGCGTTCTCGCCCGTAAATACCGTCCGTCCGATTTTTCCGGCCTGATCGGCCAGGAAGCGATGATCCGCACCCTGACCAACGCCATCGAGTCGGGGCGTCTGGCCCATGCCTTTATCCTCACCGGCGTGCGTGGAGTCGGCAAAACAACGACGGCCCGTATCATCGCCCGGGCGCTCAACTGCATCGGCCCTGATGGGGACGGCGGACCGACCCCGGACCCCTGCGGGGTCTGCGCTAACTGCACGGCCATTGCCGAGGACCGCCATGTGGACGTGCTGGAGATGGACGCCGCCAGCCGCACCGGCGTTGACGACATCCGCGAACTGATCGACGGCGTGCGCTACCGGCCGACCTCGGCACGCTACAAGGTCTACATCATCGACGAAGTGCACATGCTGTCGAAAAACGCCTTCAATGCGCTTCTCAAGACCCTGGAAGAACCCCCCGAACACGTCAAATTCATCTTCGCCACCACGGAAACCCGCAAGGTGCCGGTGACCGTGCTCAGCCGCTGCCAGCGGTTTGACCTCAGGCGGGTCGAGATGGAGACGCTGGCCGCCCATTTCCGGAGCATTGCCGAAAAGGAAGGGGCGACCATAGCCGACGCCGCCCTGCACCTCATCGTGCGCGCCGCCGACGGCAGCGTCCGCGACGGACTGAGTCTTCTGGATCAGGCCATCGCCCACACCGGCGGCGAGGTGGGCGAAGATCAGGTCCGCGACATGCTGGGGCTTGCCGACCGCACGCTGACCTTCGACCTGTTGCAGTCGGTGATGGGCGGCGATATCCAGGCGGCCCTGCAATCGATGACCGAACAGTACCAGTCCGGGGCCGACCCGGTGGTGATCCTACAGGATCTGCTGGAACTGACCCATTGGCTGACCCGCATCAAGGTGGTGCCGGAAGCCGCCGAGGCACCCGGCGTGCCGGAAGCCGAACGGGTGCGGGGCCGCGACATGGCGGACCGCTTGTCGATGGCCGCTGTTTCCCGCGCCTGGCAGATGCTGCTCAAGGGCCTCGGCGAAGCCCGCACGGCGCCGTCGCCCATGCAGGCCGCCGAAATGGTGCTGGTGCGTCTGGCCTATGCGAGCGACCTGCCGAGCCCGGCCGATGCCATCAAGGCCTTGGATAAGGACGGGCAAGCCCCGGCTTCGCCGGCACCTTCATCCCAGTCCTCCGCGCCCCAGTCCTCCGCGCCCCAGGCTTCGACGGCTCCGGCCTCAACGGGCCCTGAAGCGGAGGCCGCCGCCTATGCCCCGGCCCCGGAGGCCGCTCCGGCCCCATCCCCCGACAGCGGACAACCCCGGGCGGCACTGGCCGGGGGAGACTCGACCCCAACCGCTATTCCCGAAGCGTCCCCACAACCGGTGGAACAGGCCGAGCCCGTCGAACAGGCCAAGGCCGATCCGCAAAACTTTCCCGATGTGGTGGCCCTGACCGACCGGGCCAATGAACGCCAGCTACACGCCAACCTGAAACACAATGTGCACCTGGTGCATTTCGAATTGGGCAAGATCGAGGTGCGCGTCAACGAAATGGCGCCGAAGACCCTGACCCGAGACCTGGTGAATTTCCTCAATGATCATACCGTGCGCAGCTGGCTGGTCAGTGTGGCGTCCCACGAAAGCGGCGCCCCCACCCTGGCCCAGCAGGAAGAGGAACAGGCCGCCGCCGATAAGCGCCAGGCCGCCGGCCACCCGGCGGTCAAGGCGGTGCTCGATGCCTTCCCCGGATCGCACGTGGAAGATGTGCGTCCCTTGGTGCCGCCGGAACCCGACGCCGGGCCCGACCCGGAAGACCCTGCCGAAGACTGATGCCGGAAGAAAAACAGAAGCCCCTTCCGGAAACACCGTCCGAGGCGGAGGCCCCGCCGCCGGTCTCCACCGACGATGTGGATGACATCAAAGACCCGCTGGCCCGCCAAGCCCTGCTGGACAGCCTTAAACAGGCCGGTCTGGTGAAAAAGAAATAGGCGGCGCCAATCCCTACAGCATGAACTCGTTGCCCGAAGCTTCGCCCCAGGCTTCGAGGAATTGACCCAGATGCGGGCGGGACTCCCGTTCCGTCTCGATCAGCGACACGATGTCGGCGACGGCCCGGTTATAGCCGTCCACCGTCTGGCTGCCCCGGTGCAGCATGTGGCGCAGGTAAACCAGATAAGTATTGAGCACGTCGGTCTCGCAGTAATCGCGAATCTCACCGAGTTTTCCGGCGTCGAACATAGGGGCCACCTGGGCGCCGTCGACGCCGAACTTGCCGGGATAGCCCATCACCGCGCAGACCTCGTTGAGCTTGACCCGGGCGGAGGCGCCATAGTCCGAGAGAACCTCCATCAAGTCGCAGTGCCAGTCGTCGGAATAGCGCGACGTGTAGCTGTTCCACTTGTCGCCCGACTGATAGAGGAAGGGGGCGCTGACGCCATGCACCATGGCCCGGTATTTGAGCACCGGCAGGTCGAAGCCGCGGCCGTTGAAGCTGACCAGCCGCGGCCGCAGCCGTTGCAGGTAGGTGAAAAACCCCTGGATCAGCTTGGCTTCGTCGAAACCGGCCTCGCCGCCGGAACGCAGTTCCTTCAACAGGTAGGTTTCATGGGCGCCGTCCCGTTCGATCTCGGCTTCCAGGAAACTAATGGCGACGATTTTGTGGAACGGCTGGCGCGGGAAGGCGTTGCGCCCGTCGGTGATTTCCAGGTGGTAGCGTTCAATCTCGGCCCGCCTGGCCGCCACGTCCGGATCATCAAAGCCGGTCAGGTTCGGCACCGCGTCGGTGTCCGGCACGGTTTCGATATCGAAGACAAAAAGGTTCTGGTGCTGCATGACTTAATCCCCCGACCCTGTTATACACGGGATTCAACAAAACCTAACCATACGGAGCACCCGAAAGCCATGAAGAACCTCGGCGCCATGATGAAGCAGGCCCAGGAAATGCAGACCAAGATGGCCGAAATGCAGCAGCAGCTGGAAGAAACCGAAATCACCGGCACGTCCGGCGGCGGGCTGGTCGAAGTAACGCTGACCGGCAAGCACGAAGCCAAGCGGATCAAAATCGATCCCTCGCTGATCGTGCCCGACGATGCGGGAATCCTCGAAGACCTGATAGCGGCGGCGATCAATGACGCGCGGGCCAAGGTGCAAGCGCAGATGGAAGAAAAAATGCGCGAAATGACCGGCGGCCTCAATCTGCCGCCGGGCATGCAGTTGCCGTTCTAAGTCTGCTCAAAGAGACCGATGTCTGATCCCACCATCGAACAATTGATCCAGCGCCTGGCCAAACTGCCGGGGCTGGGGCCGCGCTCGGCGCGCCGCGCCGCCCTGTTTCTGATCAAGCGTAAGGAATCCCTGCTGCAGCCCCTGGCCCGGGCGCTGAACGATGCCGCCGAGGCCATCAAAACATGCTCGACCTGCGGCAACCTGGGCACCCAGGATCCCTGTGCCATCTGCACCGACCCGAAACGCGATCCGTCGGTTATCTGCGTCGTCGAAGACGTCGCCGACCTGTGGGCCTTGGAGCGTACGGTCTCGTTCAAGGGCTGCTACCATGTATTGGGCGGCACCCTGTCGGCGCTGGACGGGGTCGGGCCGGAAGACCTCAATATCCCCGATCTTATTTCACGGGCCAAGGACGCTGCCGTCAAAGAGGTGGTGCTGGCCACCAACGCCACCGTCGACGGCCAGACGACGGCGCACTACATCGCCGACCGCCTATCCGGGAGCGGCGTCACCGTCTCGGGGCTGGCCCACGGCGTGCCGGTCGGCGGCGAGTTGGACTACCTGGACGACGGCACCCTGAGCGCGGCGCTGAAAGACCGGCGGCCGGTATAATTTTCTAAGAGTTAAAAGATTATTCCACCGTCCGCAGCTGCGGGCGGGCCGGGGCGAGGGCCTCGTCGGGTTCGACTTCGCCCAGCTGCATCTCCTCGATGCGGCCGCCCTTGCGGGTGATCTTGTCCGTCGAGGTGCGGATGGCCTTGATGTCGTCTCCGGCCTGACGGAAATGGGTTTCCAGGCTGCCGACCCGTTTGTCGAGCCTTCCGACGTCTTCCAGCATCTTCAGCACCTCGGTCTGGATGACACCGGCCTGCTCGCGCATGTGGACGTCTTTGAGGACGGCGCGGATGGTGTTGAGGGTCGCCCACAGGGTCGTCGGCGAGACAATCCAGACGCGGCGGCGGTAGGATTCCTCGACGACGTTGCGGAAGTTGGCGTGCAATTCCGCATAGACCGCTTCCGACGGCAGGAACATCAGCGCCGATTCGGCGGTTTCGCCGGGGATGATGTATTTCTCGGCGATGTCGCGCACATGCTTGATGACATCGGCGGAGAAACTGCGCGCAGCCTGCGTTTTCTCGGCATCCGTCGTGGCGGTGCGCAGCGCCTCGTAACTTTCCAGGGGAAACTTGGAATCGATGACGATCGGCCCCGGTGGATTGGGCAGGACCAGCAGGCAGTCGGCCCGTTTGTTATTGGCCAGCGTCGCCTGGAAGCTATAAGCCGACGGCGGCAGCACGGCGGTCACCAGATCGTTCAGCTGAATCTCGCCGAAGGCCCCCCGGCTTTGCTTGTTGGACAGGATATCCTGCAAGCTCACCACCTGTTCCGACAGTTCGGTAATGTTCTTCTGGGCGGAGTCGATGACGGCCAGGCGCTCATGCAGCTCCTTCATGGTCTTGCCGGTCTTTTCGGTATGATGGTTGAGGCCGTCGCCGAGGCGTTTGGAAACCCCGTCCAAACGCTCTTCCAGGGTGCGGTTGAGCTGCGCCTGAGAGGCCGCGTGGCTTTCGCTCAGTTGTTGCAGGCGCCCGGCCAGTTCGGCCTGGGCGGCGGCCAGCCGTTCCGCCGACTCATCCGGCTTCGATTGACCGGCGCGCAAGGCCAGGACCGTCACCCCGACCAGGGCCAGGGCCAGCACGGCGATAATCAGATAAGCGGTTTCCATAGGCGGCAGGCTCCCTCTGCCGTCACCATGCCCGAGGCTCCGTCGAAAGGCAAATTGAGGGAATAATCCGGCCCGCCCGGCGTTTATGCATAAAACAAATGTGAAGTAAAAGTGTTTGAAAAGCCTATCGGAATAGGGGTAGCGATAGGATATGATAATCCCCATATGAATATTCGGGAGCGGAGAGGGAGAACCATGGCCGAGGCCGAAATCAAAGCCGATTCGGAAAACATGCTGCGCCGCGCCGCCGTCCATTACATCACCGGCGCCGCCATCATGGCCTTTTACGGCATTCAGGTCTGCCCGTACCTGGAAACCCTGACCCTGACCCAGCTTCTGGTGCCGTTGTTCGGCACCATGTTGGTGCAGTTCGCCTTACGCTTTCCCCTGCGCGCCCTGTGGGCCGAAGGCGCCGATGAAAAGGTGCAGACCAAACGGGTCTTCCTGTCCGAGTTCGCCCTCTTTGTCGCCGCCGGGGTTTTCCTGTCGCTCTTCAACCTGATCGTCTACGGCTTCCCGGCGGTCAGCGGCCTGAAGGTGGTCGTCGGCCTGCTGACGCTGGGCTTCTTCACCTCCATCGACCTGGCGCTGGCCTGGGAACGCCATCTGGTGCGGCGCTTCCAGGAAACCGGCCGCCACCTGAAACTGGACGATAAATACTTCCCGCTGTCGGGCAAGCTGGGCCTGGTGGCGGCGGCCAGCGTCTTTTTCATCCTGCTGGTCGTCTTCCTGGTCATCAACAAGGACCTGGAATGGCTGAGGGAGGTCGGCGATACGGTCTCCCTGGAAGATGCCCAGCGTTACATCCTGGCCGAAATCGCCTTCATCGTTGCCATCATCCTGGCCCATGTGATGAACGTTATCTATTCCTTCACCCGCAACCTGCGTTTCTTTTTCACCAACGAAACGACGGTCCTGGAAGAAGCCACCAGGGGATGTTTGGACGGCTCGGTGCCGGTCGGCACCAATGACGAATTCGGTATCATGGCCAAACACACCAACGCCATGGTCCAAGGCCTGCGCGAGATTAATGCCGAGGTGCAGCTCACCCGTGACGTCACCATCCTGTCGCTGGCCACCCTGGCCGAGACCCGCGATAACGAAACCGGCGCCCATATCCTGCGCACCCAACGCTATGTCCGGGTGCTGGCCGAACACCTGTGTGAGCATCCCCGCTTCAGGGATCAGCTGGACGACGAGCTCATCGACCTGCTGTTCAAGTCGGCGCCGCTGCATGACGTCGGTAAGGTCGGTATTCCCGACGCCATATTGCTCAAGCCCGGCAAGCTGACCGACGAGGAATTTGCCATCATGAAGACCCATGCGGCGCTGGGGGCCGAGGCCCTGTCGGTGGCGGAAGGGGAACTGGGCACCAATTCCTTCCTGCGCCTGGCCGGCGAGATCGCCCAGACCCACCATGAGAAATGGGATGGTTCCGGCTATCCGAAGGGGCTCAAGGGGGACGCCATACCCATGTCGGGCCGCCTCATGGCGGTGGCCGATGTCTATGACGCGCTGATTTCCAAGCGGGTCTACAAACCGGCCTTCCCCCATGACAAAGCCATCGGGATCATCTTGGACGGCAAGGGCAGCCACTTCGATCCGGATGTGGTCGAAGCCCTGCAAGCGGTGGAAGAGGAGTTCATCAACATCGCCCGCGATTTCCGCGATGAAATGACCGATGCCGTCGGCGAGGCGCCGGACCAGCATCCCGGCTTTGGCCTTAATCCGCAACCGGCAACCTGACACCCTCAGGGCGCTCCGGGCTTGACGGTTGGGGCGTAAAACCATATCTGGTTGGCCCAGGATTAATTGAAGGCTGAGCAGAGTATGGCGGTACTGCCGATCATCGTTGCCCCCGACCCGCGCCTGAAAGCACAGGCCGAGCCTGTCGAGCGCGTCGACGCCGATGTCGTCCGGCTGATGGACGACATGCTGGAAAGCATGTACGCGGCCCACGGTATCGGCCTGGCGGCGCCGCAGGTGGGCGTTCTCAAGCGGGTCATCGTCGTCGATGTTTCGAAAGACGACGAAGAATCGCAGCCGATGGCCCTGGCCAATCCGGAAGTGGTCTGGGAATCCGATGAAGACATCACCCGCGAGGAAGGCTGCCTGTCGCTGCCCGATCATTATGCGGAAGTGACCCGCCCGTCGGCTGTGCGGGTGCGCTACCTGGACCGGGAGAACGAAATCCGCGAACTGGAAGCCGACGGCATCCTGGCCGTCTGTGTCCAGCATGAGATGGACCACCTGGAAGGCACTCTCTTCGTCGATCACATTTCGTCGCTGAAACGCAACATCATTCTGCGTAAACTGACCAAGTCGAAAAAACTGGGTGAGGTGGTCTCGGCCTGACGGCTTGAGGCCCTCCGGAACCAACAACAGGGGATGACTAAGATGCGGCTGGTCTTCATGGGAAGCCCCGATTTCTCCGTGCCGATCCTGGCCGCCCTGCTGGACGCCGGGCACGAGATCGCCTGCGTCTACGCCCAGCCGCCGCGGCCGGCCGGCCGGGGACAGAAGGAACACCGCTCGCCGGTGCATGCCTTCGCCGAGGACCAGGGCCTGGCCGTCCGCACGCCCGCCAACCTGAAAGGCGCCGAGGATCAGGCCGCCTTCGCCGACCTCGAAGCCGACTGCGCGGTGGTTGCCGCCTACGGGCTGATTTTGCCGAAGGCGGTGCTCGACGCGCCCAGCCTCGGCTGCATCAATGTGCACGCCTCGCTGCTGCCCCGCTGGCGGGGCGCCGCCCCCATCCAGCGGGCCATCCTGGCCGGCGATGCGGAGACCGGGGTAACCATCATGCAGGTGATCGAAGCCCTGGATGCCGGGGCTATGCTGCTGGCCGAGGCCGTTCCCATGACGCCGCAGACCACCGGCGGCGGCCTGCACGACGCGTTGTCGGCGCTGGGCGCGCGGTTGATTGTGGAGGCCCTCGACGGCCTTCAAGCCGCAACCCTGACGGCGACCCCACAGCCGGAAGACGGCGTCACCTATGCCCATAAACTGAGCCGCCAGGAAGGCCGCCTCGACTGGGGGCAAACGGCGGCCGAGCTGGAACGCCGGGTGCGGGCCTTCGATCCCTGGCCGGGAACCTGGTTCGAAGTTATGGCCGGAAGCGCCCTGCAAAAGATAAAAGTGCTGGCGGCGGACGTCGTTGACGGGTCCGGTGCGCCGGGCACGGTGCTGGACGGCAGCCTGACCGTGGCCTGCGGCGACGACGCCTTGCGCCTGACCCGGGTGCAGCGCCCCGGCAAGGGGCCGGTGGCGGCGGACGCCTTCCTGCGCGGCTTTGACCTGCCGCCGGGCACGGTGTTGGAATAGCCCGCCATGACCCGTTTCAAACTGACCATCGAATATGACGGCGGCCCCTTTGTCGGCTGGCAGCGCCAGGAAAACGGCCTCGGCGTACAGCAGGTGATGGAGCAAGCCATTGCCGCTTTTTCCGGTGAGACCGTCACCCTGCACGGGGCGGGCCGCACCGATACCGGGGTGCATGCCCTGGGCCAGGTGGCGCATATTGATTTGGCCGGGGATCATGCGGCGGACACCGTGCAAAACGCCATCAATTTCCATATGAAACCGGCGCCGGTGGCGGTGCTCTCCGCCGAAGTGGTGCCGCCGGATTTCGAGGCCCGCTTCGATGCCAAGGAACGCGCCTATCTCTACCGCATCACCAACCGCCGGTCCCCGCTGGCCCTCGACAAGGGCCGCAGCTGGCGGGTGCCGCAGGCGCTTGACGCCGGGGCCATGCACGAAGCGGCGCAAGGGCTCATCGGCCGTCACGACTTTTCCACCTTCCGGGCCGCCACCTGCCAGGCCAAGTCGCCGCTGAAGACCCTGGATCAGCTGGCCGTCAGCCGCGACGGCGAGACTATTTCCATCACCGCCCGGGCGCGGTCTTTCATGCATCATCAGGTGCGCAACATGGTCGGCACCCTCAAACTGGTCGGCGAGGGCAAATGGACGGCGGCTGATGTCAAAACCGCGCTGGAGGCCTGTGACCGCACCAAGGGCGGGCCGACGGCGCCGCCCGACGGCCTCTATCTGGTCGAGGTTGTGTATTAACGTATACATCTCATTTTATGTTTCGCCGCCGGACCGAGACTGTATACTCATCCCCATGGCCGACGATCCTCTCAAACTGAGCCTCAATGCGGGCGGCGCCAACGGCGCCGACAAGTCGCATCCCGTTGCCGGCTATTTCGCCGTCGGCTTCGGCTTGCTGGGCATTTTCTCCGTCGGTTACATTTTCGTGCCGCTGGCCCTGATATGCAGCCTCATCGCTCTCTTTATGGGCCAATTCATCTGGGCGGTGGTCGGCCTGCTGCTGACCCTCGCCGGGCTGCTCACCTCGCCGGTTCTGCTGGGCATCCTGGGGCTTACCTATCTCGCTAGCCACATGGGGTTTTAGGCCGTTTTTGATCAAAACAATGCGTTTATCCCCCGTTTGAAACGGACTAAGCATTTGAGAACGTTGAAAACTGGGGTGTTCTGGCGGCGAAATCTCATCATTTCTTAGCATTTTCATGTTTACGGGGACTCGACCCCCACCCAACCGCACCTGGGAAAATCCGAAGGCCGGAACGGCCTGAGGCAAGCGCGACCGCGCGCCGCGAACCGTTTCGCGGAGCCAAGCACGCAGTGCGCCCGGCGTTTGAGGGAACTGAAAAACCCGGCGCTTGAGGACAATCCATATCAAAGAAACCCCAAAAACGACCCAAACCGTTCGGTCAATGACCGCGGTCCCGCCGCTTTGTTAATGCGGGAGAAAGCATCAAAGGTGCGCGGTCCGATGTCGCCGTCCAGTTTGAGCGGCGTGAAGCCTTGGCCCAGATGCTTGGGGCCGAGATC
>JADHTD010000063.1 GCA_016776525.1 Rhodospirillales bacterium | reverse complement strand
GGATCAAAGGGGCCTAGCCCCTTTACAGGTTTGGGCGGAGCCCAAAAAGCGGGTTTCGCCGCTTGCCGCGTTCAAGCGCCGGTTTGCTTGTTGTGACTCGACCCCCACCGGCTGGGGTCAGACTCCAGACTTATTGAATGGCCCTCAAGCGCCGGGCAGGCTGCGCGCCAGAATGCGTCCATCGCATAAATGCGACGTGTGGCGCTAGTCACTCCGCTTCGCTCCGTTCCGGTTGGGTTGGGGTCAAGCTCCCGTAAAAAGCTAAACACCTCTCCTTTTTTTCTTCTTCTTGAACTTGGCCTTCTGTTTTGGTGACCAGCCGGAGGCGGCGGCGGCCCGCGGGCTGACGCCGGCCTTGTTCAAGCCAAGCTCGGTGGCTTGCAGGCGGCGGATTTCGTCGCGCAGCCGGGCCGCTTCCTCGAATTCCAGTTCACCGGCTGCCGTATGCATGCGTTTGTTGAGCTCGGCAAGGTGGGCCTTGATGTTGTGGCCGATCAGCTGCTTGTCGCCGCTGACCCCGGTATCGACGGTGACGTAGTCGCTTTCGTAAACGGAATCGAGGACATCGTTGATGCCCTTCTGGACGCTTTCCGGGGTGATACCGTTGGCGGCGTTGTAGGCCTGCTGTCTCTCGCGCCGCCGGTTGGTCTCGCCGATGGCGTATTCAAGCGAGTCGGTCATCTTGTCGGCGTAAAGCAGAACCCGGCCGTCGATGTTGCGCGCCGCCCGGCCTATTGTTTGGACAAGACTGGTCTTGGAGCGCAGGAAGCCTTCCTTGTCGGCATCCAGGATGGCGACCAGGGCGCATTCCGGGATATCCAGGCCCTCGCGCAAAAGGTTGATGCCGACCAGCACGTCGAAGGCGCCGAGCCGCAGGTCGCGGATAATCTCGATGCGCTCCAACGTGTCGATATCGGAATGCAGGTAGCGCACCCGCACCCCGTGTTCGTGCAGGTATTCGGTGAGGTCCTCGGCCATCTTCTTGGTCAGCGTCGTAACCAAAGCCCGCTGGCCGTTGGCGGCGACTGACTTCAACTCACCCAGCAGGTCGTCGACCTGTTGATCAACCGGGCGGACGATGCACAGCGGATCGATGAGCCCGGTCGGGCGCACCACCTGTTCGGTGAAGACGCCGCCGGTGCGTTCCAGCTCCCACGGGCCGGGGGTGGCCGAGACGAACACGGTTTCCGGGCGCATGGCTTCCCATTCCTCGAATTTGAGGGGGCGGTTGTCGATGCAGCTGGGCAGCCGGAAGCCGAAATCGGCGAGGGTCGATTTGCGGCTGAAGTCGCCCCGGTACATGCCGCCCAGCTGCGGCACGGTGACGTGGCTCTCGTCGACCATCAGCAGGGCGTTTTCCGGCAGGTACTCGAACAGGGTCGGCGGCGGCTCACCCGGATTGCGCCCGGTGAGATAGCGGGAGTAATTCTCGATGCCGCTGCAAAAGCCGGTGGTTTCCAGCATCTCCAGGTCGAAGGTGGTGCGTTCCTCCAGCCGTTGGGCCTCCAGCAGCTTGCCCTCGGCATGCAGTTCTTCCAGGCGCTGTTTCAGTTCGGTGCGGATTTTCGGCATGGCCTGCAACAGGGTCGGGCGCGGGGTGACGTAGTGGCTGTTGGGATAGATGGTGATCTCGTCGAGGTCGGCCAGCTTCTCGCCGGTCAGCGGGTCGATTTCCCAGAGACCTTCCAGGTCGTCGCCAAACAGGCTCAACCGCCAGGCCCGGTCTTCCAGGTGCGACGGGAAGATTTCCACCACATCGCCGCGCACGCGAAAGGTTCCGCGCCCGAAGGCGGCGTCGTTGCGGCGGTATTGCAGTTCGACCAGCTTCTGCAACAGCGCCTTGCGGGGCATGGTCTGGCCAGTTTTCAGCGGCACGATCATCTCGGCATAGGTCTCGACAGCGCCGATGCCGTAGATGCAGCTGACCGAGGCGACGATGATGACGTCGGGGCGCTCCAGCAGCGAGCGGGTGGCGGCATGGCGCATGCGGTCGATTTGTTCGTTGATGGAGGCGTCTTTTTCGATGTAGGTGTCGGTGCGCGGCACGTAGGCTTCCGGCTGGTAGTAATCATAGTACGAGACGAAATACTCGACCGCGTTGTCCGGGAAGAAAGCCTTCATCTCGCCGTAGAGCTGGGCGGCCAGGGTCTTGTTGGGGGCCAGCACCAGGGCCGGGCGTTGCAGGCGCTCGATGACATGGGCCATGGTGAAGGTCTTGCCCGATCCGGTGACGCCCAGCAGCACCTGGTCGCGCTCTTCGGCTTCAAGGCCCGCCATCAAGGCTTCGATGGCTTGCGGCTGGTCGCCGGCCGGGGTGAAGCCGGAGACCAGTTTCAGCGGCTTGCCGCCCTCGATGGGCGCGCGTTTGGGCACGGTGAAGACGTCCGGCGTTTCGGTGGCTCCCTCGGGCCCGGCATCCGTTCGGTCAGGGGCGGCGGTTTTCATAGAAGTGTTATAGGACGGCGGCGGCAAAAATCCAGGGGTAGCTTATTAAGTAGTGACTGGAATTTGCCGGTCGATGGATATACAAGGGGCGGTGGCCGCGGGCCTCACAACGAGTCCCGCACAGACTTGCAACAGATGGAACACAGCCCATGTCTTTTATCGCTGACCGCCTAAGCCGCATCAAACCCTCGCCGACCATTGCCGTCGCCACCAAGGCCAACGAACTGAAGGCCGCCGGTATGGACGTTATCGGCCTCGGCGCCGGGGAACCCGACTTCGATACGCCGGAACATATTAAAGACGCCGCCAAGGCGGCGATGGATGCGGGCAAGACCAAGTACACGGCGGTCGCCGGCACCCTGGAACTGCGCGAAGCCATCTGCGCCAAGCTCAAGCGCGACAACGAACTGGACTATACGCCGGAGCAGATCACGGTCGGCTGCGGCGGCAAGCAGACCATCTATAACGCCCTCATGGCGACCCTCAACCCGGGCGAGGAAGTGATCATCCCGGCGCCTTATTGGGTGTCCTATCCGGATATCACGCTGCTTGCCGAAGGCACGCCGGTCATCGTCGACTGTCCAGAAGAGGGCGGCTTCAAGCTGACCCCCGAGGCCCTGGAAGCGGCCATCACGCCGCAGACCAAGTGGCTGATCATGAACTCGCCGTCGAATCCGACGGGGGCCGCCTATACCCGCGATGAGATGAAGGCGCTCACCGACGTCCTCATGAAGCACGACCATGTCTGGGTGATGCCCGACGATATGTACGAGCTGATCGTCTATGACGATTTCGAGTTCACCACCCCGGCCCAGGTCGAGCCCGGCCTGATGGAGCGCACGCTGACCCTGAACGGCGTTTCCAAGGCCTATTGCATGACCGGCTGGCGGGTCGGCTATGCGGCCGGACCGGTGGAGCTGATCAAGGCCATGAACAAGATCCAGTCGCAAAGCACCACCCATACTTCGTCGATCTCCCAGGCGGCGTCGGTGGCGGCGCTTAACGGCCCCCATGATTTTGTCGCCAGCAATAACGCCGTCTTCAAGGAACGCCGTGACCTCGTCGTGTCCATGCTCAACCAGGCGCCGGGGCTCAGCTGTCCGATGCCGGAAGGGGCCTTTTACGTTTATCCCAGCTGCGCCGGGGCCATCGGCAAGAAGACCCCGGACGGCAAAGTCATCGGCAGCGACGAGGATTTCGTCACCTACCTGCTGGAATCGGAAGGCGTCGCCGCCGTCCACGGCGAAGCCTTCGGCCTGTCGCCCCATTTTCGGGTCTCTTATGCCACATCGACGGAATTGCTGGAGGATGCCTGCCAGCGGATTCAACGGGCCTGCGCGGCGCTCGGCTGATTTTCGGATATCTCAGGAAATTGTGGAAAAGGGTCCGGTTTCGGGCCTTTTTCTTTGACTCATCGGTCTCACTGATTACCCTTTGAGGAAGGTCAAAGAAAGCACTGGTCGATGTGCTCATAATCGAAAACGGCAATGAGAAAGATAAGCCAGTCCCGGAGGATCAAGTGACAGAAAAAACCCCATCCGCACCCCGTTGCGCCGCTATTGTCGGCTCTTATCTCAGCGGCAAGACGACGCTTCTGGAATCCATCCTGTCGACCGCCGGTGCCGTAAATAGAAAAGGTACCATCAAAGAGGGCAACACGGTCGGCGACGGCGCCCCGGAAGCCCGTTCCCGGCAAATGAGCACCGAGCTTACCACCGCTACCATCGATTACCTGGGCGACGAGTGGTCGTTCATTGATTGTCCCGGGTCCGTCGAACTGTCACAGGATGCATATAACGCCTTGATGGTCTCCGATATCGCCGTCGTCGTCTGCGAACCGGAAGTGGAAAAGGCGCTGGCCGTCTCCCCGCTGTTTAAGTTCCTCGACGACCACAATATTCCCCATGTCGTCTTCATCAATAAGCTGGATCACGAATATGCCCATGTGCGGGAAGTGCTGGAAGCCCTGCAAGCCTATTCCGAGCGGCCGCTGGTTCTGCGCGAAATCCCCATGCGCGAGGGAGATACGGTCACCGGACATATCGACCTGGTCAGCGAACGGGCGTTCCAGTGGACCGAAGGCAAGCCATCGGAGTTGATCCAGCTTCCCGAAGCCGTTTCCGATGATGAGCAGCTGGCGCGAACCGAAATGCTTGAAGCTCTTGCCGATTTCGACGATACGCTTCTGGAAGCCTTGCTCGAAGACGTTGTTCCCAGTTCCGATGAAATCTACCAGAACCTGACCAAGGATTTGCAGCAGGACCTGATTGTTCCCGTCTTCTTCGGGTCCGCCGAGACCTCGTCGGGGATCACCCGCCTGCTCAAGGCGTTGCGCCATGAAGCGCCGCAACCGGCTGTCAGCGCCGAACGCAACGGTATCGATGCTGCCGGCGGCGATGCCCATGTGCAGGTTTTCAAATCCGTTCATGCCGGGCATTCCGGCAAGTTGTCGATGGCCCGTGTCTGGTCCGGCGAGGTAACCGACGGCATGACGCTCAACGGCGGCCGGGTCAGCGGCCTTTACAAGGTGTTTGGCCAAAAACATGACAAGATGCCCAAGGCCGTCGTTGGTAACGTCGTCGCCCTGGGCCGCATGGACGAGGTCTCCACCGGGCACTTGCTAACCCCGACAGGCACCGCCGACGTCGATTGGCCGGAACCCCTGAAGCCGTTGTTTTCGCTGGCCATTCATGCCGAAAACCGGGCCGACGAAGTGAAGCTCAGCGAAGCGCTTTCCAAGCTTACCGACGAAGATACGTCGCTGAGTTACGGCCATGATTCCGACACCAATGAATTCCTGCTCAAGGGACAGGGCGAAATGCATCTGCTGATCGCCATCGACAAGCTCAAAAACCGGTTTAAGCTGGCCGTTCTTTCCGAGCGGCCACAGGTACCGTACAAGGAGACCATCCGTAAGCCGACCACGCAGCATGCGCGGCACAAGAAACAAAGCGGTGGCCACGGCGAATTCGGCGATGTTCATTTGGAGATCAAGCCGCTGCCCCGGGGGTCCGGATTTAATTTCGACAATTCCATTACCGGCGGCGTCGTTCCCCGGCAGTACATTCCCGCTGTTGAAACCGGGGTAAAGGAATTCCTGGTTCGGGGGACGCTTGGTTTCCCTGTTGTCGATCTTTCGGTAACCCTGACCGACGGCCAATTCCATGCTGTCGATAGTTCCGAAATGGCCTTCAAGAAAGCGGCGGCCCAGGCCATGCGCGAAGGCATGCCCAGCTGTAACCCGGTGCTGTTGGAGCCCATTTATAAGGTGGACATCTCCATACCCCACGAGTTTACCTCGAAAATCCAACGGCTGGTCAGCGGACGCCGCGGCCAGATCCTCGGTTTTGACGCCAAGCCGGGCTGGAAGGACTGGGACGTAG
Source organism: Rhodospirillales bacterium (assembly GCA_016776525.1). GTDB lineage: Bacteria > Pseudomonadota > Alphaproteobacteria > Rhodospirillales > JADHTD01 > JADHTD01. The sequence goes on along the minus strand of JADHTD010000063.1, from coordinate 5,321 downwards.
CTTCGGTTCAGATGCCGCAATCCGAGATGTACGACATGATCATCGAATTGCGGTCGATGACCCTGGGTGTCGGCACTTTCGAGGGCACTTTCGACCACTTGCAGGAATTATCCGGCAAGGAGGCCGATCAGGTCGTCGAAGCCCGGGCCGAAGAAAAAAACTAAAGCCCGCTCAAAATATCGATATTCAAGCGATACGGCCGGCAGATGTTCCTCAAGGGATGTTTGTCGGCCGCGTCTTTTTATGATGCAACGCACAAAAGGGTGTCCAGGCCGGCTTGCCCGGATGGGGTGTTTAAGAGACTCGGTGAGCACAAAAAAATGCCGGGAACCAAAAGGTTCCCGGCAAGTTTAACAGGGAGGCTTCACGTCTGGGAGACGTAGGACCCATCTTGTGGGCCCTGGTATCCGGGCCTTGCGCCCGAAACTGAATTCTGTGTGAATATTGCGTTGCAACATTCAGTGTCATGAATATAGGAGAGAAAACGGATTTTCGCCAGCGGTAATCATGCAAGTCAGCCATGCATCCAACGCATGGCAAAGGCTAAAAGCAAAAAGCCCGGAAAACCGGGCTTGTAACCATATCGTTGTTTCTATCGTATTGAAATTAAACGATAAAAATGAGGGTAATCTAAAGTATTAGAATTTCCCCCGGCTCCTAGCATTGTATGCATATCGCGTTTGTAACATAACAGTCATTTAATTCCCGTCTTCTGCTATGCGGCGGAGGAGGAAATCGCGAAAAACTTCTATTCTTTTTGAATTTCGTAATTCTTCCGGATAAACGAAATAAGCGTCGAAATTCGGTCCCTTGAGTTCGCTGAGAACCTGAACCAGGTTTGCGTTGGCCAGTTGATGGCTCATGTAATCGGGCAAGGCGCCGATGCCGATGCCGCTCTGGACGGCCCGGTAAATGCCGTAGACGCTGTTCACCCGGAGCACGGCCTGCCGGGGATTTTCCGGCGTTGCCCCGGCGTCGAGAAGCCAATTCAAATTGGCCACCGGTGCCCAGACATCCTCGCCATAGACGATCAGCTTGTGGTCATCCATGTCTTCGGGTTTTTCCGGGATGCCGTTAGCCTTCAGGTACTGGGGCGAGGCGAAGACATTAAACCCTATGGGCATGATGTTGCGCTGGATCAGGTCGGGTTGCGTTGGCGCCCCCATTTTGATGGCGGCGTCGGCTTCGCCCATGGACAGGTCGAGGTCGGAATCGGACAACACCAGGGAGACTTCGATATCCGGATAATGTTCGAGGAACTCTTTCATACGCGGCGTCAGCCAGACCGAACCGAAAGCGACCGTGGTGGTGATTTTCAAGGGACCCTGAGGCCGTTCCTTGCTTTCGATGATCTGGGCCTCAGTCATGGTCAGCTTGTTGTAGACATCCTTCACCGTGCGGAACAGGTGGACGCCCTGTTCGGTCAGTTTGAGGCCGCGGGCATGGCGGTGGAACAAGGAGACATTGAGGCTGCCTTCCAGGGCGCTGATCTGGCGGCTGACCGCCGATTGGCTGAGATTCAGCGTATCCCCGGCATGGGTAAAGCTTTCCGCCTTAGCGACGGCATAGAAGATGCGGAGTTTATCCCAGTCCATGGAGCCCTCTCCGTTGTCTTGGTCTCATTTTAAGGCCTGCTTCCGTTCTCTGTCGGCGAAGCAGGCTGTTTGCGGATCTATTCGGCGGCGGCGGTATCCTCGTGTTCGGCCAGGAATTTTTCGGCCTCGAGCGCCCCCATGCAGCCGGTGCCAGCGGCGGTAACGGCCTGGCGGTAGATTTTGTCCTGCACGTCACCGGCGGCAAAGACGCCGGGTATGCTGGTCGCCGTTGTTCCCGGTGTGGTCAGGATATAGCCTTCGCTGTCCATATCCAACTGACCCTTGAACAAATCGGTGTTCGGGTTATGGCCGATGGCGATAAAGACGCCGTCCAGGCCGATCTCGGAAATTTCGCCGCTCTTGACGTTCTTTACCCGCATGCCGGTCACCCCCGGCGGGTCCTGGTCGCCGACGATATCCTCGAGCACGCTGTCCCACAACATTTCGATCTTGTCGTTCCTGAGCAGCCGGTCCTGTAAAATCTTTTCGGCGCGCAGTTCGTCGCGGCGGTGGACGACGGTAACCTTCGAGGCATGGTTGGTCAGGTAAATGGCTTCTTCGACGGCCGTATTGCCGCCGCCGATGACGGCGACTTCCTTGCCGCGGTAGAAAAAACCGTCGCACGTCGCGCAGGCCGAAACGCCGAAACCCATGAAGGCTTCCTCGCTGGGCAGCCCAAGCCAGCGGGCGCTGGCGCCGGTGCAGATGACCAGCGTATCGCCGGTATAGACCACACCGCCGTCACCGGTCAGCTCAAACGGACGTTTTGACAGGTCGGCTTTGGCAATGGTGTCCTCGAACATGGTGGTGCCGACATTTTTGGCCTGGCCTTCCATCTGTTCCATCAGCCAGGGGCCCTGGATGGCTTCGGCAAAGCCGGGATAGTTCTCAACCTCGGTGGTGATGGTCAGTTGGCCGCCCGGTTGCAGCCCCCGGACCAGGGTCGGCTGCAGGTTGGCGCGGGCGGCGTAGATGGCCGCCGTATATCCGGCCGGTCCGGAGCCGATGATCAAGACTTTGCTATGGTGACGGTTCGACATGATTTTGGCCGTGTCCTTTTGTGGATAGATCTAAGAAGTCCGTTTTTTCCAATGGTCCCGTCCGGTGCCCCGAGCGTCCGGTGCCAAGAACCCTAAAATAGGCCGGACCGCCAGGGGCCGCAAGCAAGGGCGACATCAAGCCGTGTTTTTTCGTAAGTCCCCTTGGCGAACGGGCCGACCCCTTGTAATATTATTGCGCAAAGGGAGGGTGTCCGTGAATAAAGATGACTCGCAAAAGATAAAGCTGGATGGCGTCGACCGGCGAATCCTGCACAATCTCCAGTCCGACGGGCGCATAACCAACGTCAAACTGTCCAAGCTGGCCGGTATTTCCGCGCCGCCCTGCCTGCGCCGGGTCCGAGCCCTGGAGGAAGCGGGCTATATCCGGGGCTACCATGCCGACCTGGAGGCCAAGGCGCTTGGCTTCAACGTCACGGTTTTCGCCTATGTCGGCCTCAGCAGCCAGGCGGAACACGACCTGGAAGCCTTCGAGGCCATGGTCGGCGACTGGCCGGAGGTCCGGGAATGCAACATGCTGGCCGGCGAGGTTGATTTTCAGTTGAAGGTGGTGGCCCGGGACTGGGACGATTACCAGACCTTCCTGACCACGCGCCTGACCCCCGCCCCCAATGTCAGCCACGTCAAATCGGCGCTCAGCATCCGCACCTCGAAGTCACCGCCCGGGGTGCCGATCGACCTAGACGACGAAGGCTGATTATTTATAGCTGACTTTGACGATCTCGTAGGATTTGGAGCCGCCGGGGGTGGTGACTTCCACCGAGTCGCCGATCGACTTGCCGATCAGGGCCCGGCCCAGGGGCGAAGTAACCGATAAAAGCCCCGATGCAATATCGGCTTCGTGAGAGCCGACGATCTGATAGTTGCTTTCTTCGTCGGTGTCTTCATCGGCCAGCATGATCTTGGCGCCGAAGCGGACAATGTCGCCGCTCAGTTTCGAGATGTCGATGACCTCGGCCCGGCCGATAATGTCATCCAGTTCCAAGAGGCGGCCTTCAATGAAGCTCTGACGCTCGCGGGCGGCATGGTATTCGGCGTTCTCCGACAGGTCGCCGTGTTCGCGGGCCGTGGCAATGGCCCGGATCACCGCCGGGCGCTCCTCGGTCTTGAGGCGCTTCTGTTCGTCTTCGAGGGCATCCAGGCCCTCCTGCGTCATCGGTACTTTTTCCATCGACGGATATCCTGTCCGTAAAGCAAAAAAGAAACCCAAGCCCGCCACGGGGGCGGGCCAACCGGTCCTTATATCTGGGATAATCCCTGTATTTAGCCGTTCAGAACACCCTCGGCCTTCTAGAACGATCCGTTAAGATAGAACTGTAAGGGAGCAACTTCAAGTCTGCCGCTGCTCAGCGCCTCAATGGCGAAGACGGCGGCTTCGGCGCCCGACACCGTGGTGTAATGCGGGATGTTGCCGATCAGGGCCGAACGGCGGATGGAGAAACTGTCGGCGATGGCCAGGGCGCCTTCGGTGGTGTTGAGGACCATCTGTATTTCGCCGCCGCTGATGGCGTCGACACAGTGGGGGCTACCCTGCAAAACCTTGTTGACGCGCTCCACCGCAATGCCCTCGCTGGATAAATGATCGGCGGTGCCGTCGGTGGCGATGATCTTGAAGCCCAGCTTCTGTAAGTGGGCGGCAATGCGGGTGATGGCGGCTTTATCCCGGTCCTTGACCGATATAAAGACGGCGCCGCCGTCGGGCAGGGTGCTACCGGCGCCCATCTGGGCCTTGGCAAAGGCCAGCGGGAAAGACGTATCGATGCCCATGACCTCGCCGGTCGATTTCATCTCGGGGCCAAGAATGGTGTCGACGCCGGGGAAACGGGCGAACGGGAAAACCGCTTCCTTAACGGCGATGTGTTCCATCACCGGGGCGTCGATGAGCCCAAAATCGGCCAGTTTCTCACCGGCCATGATGCGGGCCGCCACCTTGGCAATGGGCACGCCGGTGGCCTTGGCGACAAAGGGCACGGTGCGGCTGGCCCGCGGATTGACCTCCAGGATATAGATGTCCTCGCCCTTGACGGCGAACTGGACGTTCATCAGGCCGATGACGTTGAGGGCCCGGGCCAGGTCGGCGGCCTGGCGCTTCAGTTCCGCGATGATCGGCACACTCAGGGAGTAGGGCGGCAGCGAACAGGCGCTGTCGCCGGAATGGATGCCGGCTTCCTCGATATGCTGCATGATGCCGGCCACGTAAACCGCTTCGCCGTCGCCGATGGCGTCGACGTCGACTTCGATGGCGTCCTGCAAATAGGAATCGAGCAGCACCGGACTGTCGCCGGAGACCCGCACGGCCTCTTTCATGTAGCGTTTCATGGCGTCCATATCATGGACGATTTCCATGGCCCGCCCGCCCAGCACATAGGACGGCCGGATGACCAGCGGGAAGCCGATCTTTTCGGCCACAGATACGGCTTCCTCTTCTGACCGCGCCAAGCCGTTGGCCGGTTGCAGGAGCTTGAGGTCCTTGAGCAGAACCTGAAAGCGTTCGCGGTCCTCGGCTAAGTCGATGGCGTCCGGCGAGGTGCCGAGGATGGGGATACCGGCCTGTTCCAGGCCGTGGGCCAGTTTCAGCGGCGTCTGTCCGCCGAACTGGACGATGACGCCCTTCAGCGTGCCCTTCGATTGTTCCTTGCGCATTAGCTCGACGACGTCCTCGTCGGTC
>JADHTD010000062.1 GCA_016776525.1 Rhodospirillales bacterium | reverse complement strand
CGTAATAGCTGAGCCCCTTCAGATAATAGGCATAGGTCGAATCCGTATTGGACGGATGCAGTTGGATAAAACGGTCCAATGCGGTAATGGCATAGACGTATTTGCTTGCCTGGTACTGGCTGAAAGCGGCCATCAACTGGGCTTTGGTCGCCCATTTGGAATAGGGGTGCTGGCGTTCCACTTCCTCGAACAGTGTCGCCGCTTGGTCGTATTCCTCTTTTTCCAAGGCATCCTGGGCTTCGTTGTAGAGTTTCTCGACCGGCCGTTCCACATAGTCATCCACCGCGTCATCGCCGGAACAGGCCGGCAGGCCGATAACCAGCATTAGAACACAAAGGTGGAACAGAAGGGAAAGGCGGCCAGTTGTCATAACGGTCCCTATTCGGGCTCCTCGATCAATTTTTTCGGAGAATCGGCTCCAACGGGTTGATTATATCATGCCGGGCGGCGTTGAAAGCAACACCGAAAGGCATCCAAACCGCCCTGACGGCAAAAAAACACCCCACCGATGGCGGGGTCCGCAAAAGGGAAGGGAACCTAAAGCGCCTCAGGCAATGGCTGGGGCGGCGGCGGCGCGTTCGCGGGTGGTCGTGATACCACCGGCAGCGGCTGTTTCCGGGCTGACCTCGACAAGGTCTTCGTATTCCCAGGCTTCCGGATCGGCGAACAGGGCACGCAACAGGCGGTTGTTGGCGGCATGGCCGGAACAGACACCGTTGAAGGCGCCGAGGATGGCGCCACCGGCCAGATACAGGTCACCGATGGCGTCCAGAACCTTATGGCGGACGAATTCATCGTCGTAGCGCAGGCCTTCCTCGTTGAGGACCTTATCGCCACTGACGACGACGGCGTTCTCCAGAGAGCCGCCCTTGGCCAAACCGGCCTCCCAAAGCTGCTCGACTTCGTGCAGGAAGCCGAAGGTACGGGCCCGGCTGATTTCCCGTTTATAAGTACCGTTGACCAAACCGATGGAAATGGTCTGGCGGGACACCGCTTTACTGTCGAAATCAATCTCGAAATCAAAAGTCATGCCGTCGCTGGGCGACAGGGTCACCGTCAGGTCGCCTTCCTGGATGCTGACTTCCTTCTTGATGCGGATGGCGCGGCGGGGAACGTCCTGTTCCTCGATATTGGCACAATCGAAAAGAAATACGAACGGGGCGGCGCTGCCGTCCATAACCGGCACTTCGGGGCCGTTGATTTCAATCACCGCATTATCGATGCGGCAGCCTGAAAGTGCCGACAGCAGGTGTTCGACGGTACCGACGGTAACACCGTCTTCGTTACCCAGTACGGTGCACATGCGGGTATCGACGACCCGGTCCCAGGTGGCGGGGATAACGGGGTTGCCGTCAACGATATCGGTGCGTTTGAAAACAATGCCGCTGTTAGCAGCGGCGGGTTTAAGGGTCATGGAAACCTTGGCGCCTGAATGCAGCGCCACGCCGGAACAATTGATCGAACTTTTTAGTGTTTTTTGAAAAATCATCTCTTTTTTAAGTTCCCCGGGGCGATTTCCGTTCCCGTATCAGTTCCCAATGTCCGTTGCGATTTCCGTATCGGTGTCCGTTTCCGGTATCCGCGATCCAAAATTTCTTATCCGCAACCCAACCCTAAAATCCTAACTCTTTGCAAAGGTTTAACAAATTCAGATAATTCTTTAACAAATCCCAGTTTTTCCGCCTCAATCCGGAGCTTCCCGCTCCGCCACGAAACCTCCCCCAAAAAAGGAAAGTGCTTCAAGGAAATGTTTACCAACATCCCTTGAAGCACTCAAATCAACCTTTGTTACGTTTTGTTACGTTTTCCAACGTAATTTCAGACCGTTACCCTCAATTTGCCTGCCTCCGGAGGAAGGCCGGTATGTCCAGAAGGTCATCTTCCGGCTGGCTGGCCGGAATGCGGTCTGCCGGGTCCAAACTGCCCAGTTCACCAGCCGATTCAGCGGCTTTCGGCGCTTCAGCCGGTTTTGGCGCTTCCTGCGGGTGGAGATCTTCAACGGTTGCCGACGTTGCCGCCCGGCCGGTGCCGGTGACCCGTTCGAACAGGGACGGCGCCTTGGCTTTGGCCGGTTCGTCTTGCGGTTTGGCTTCCGGTTCCTTGGCGCCATTGGCCATGGCTGCCGCCGCGAACGGATCGACGGCAGGAGCCGAGCCGTTGTGGTCGGCGGGAGCCGGTGGAATGTAGGCGTCTTCGGAACCGGCAGACGGTGTCGCCGGCGGCGGTGACCCGGCCTCGGCGGCGCTAGTATCGTCCGCTGTTTCCGGCTCGTCCGGCTTATAGAGCACGGCATCCGCCGCCCCCATCGGGGCTTCGGCAGCAGGGGCCTCCTCCTCGATGACCTCAGCAGCGGCTTCCGGTGATTCTTCGCTGGCCGGTGCCGCCTCTTCTTCAACCGCTTCCAGTTCTTCCTGGATTTCAGCCTCGGCAAAAGTGGTGGCGGTGAAGACAGGAGCAGCTTCTTCCGCTTCGGCAACTTCCGGAACGGTTTCTTCGGCTTCTTCCGGTTCAACCTCAATCGGCTTGGCCACCGGGCGGGCCATGGGAATCGGCACCGGCACCGGCCGGATACCGGCTTCGTTGTTCATGCCGGTGGAAACTACGGAAACCCGGATGCTGCCTGCCAGGCTTTCGTCGAAGGTAGAACCGAAGATGATATAGGCGTCGCCGTCGACCTCGTCGCGGATACGGTTGGCCGCTTCGTCGACTTCGAACAGGGTCATGTCGTGGCCGCCGGTGATATTGATGAGCACGCCCTTGGCGCCCTTCATCGAGGTATCGTCCAGCAGCGGGTTGGAAATAGCCGCTTCGGCGGCATCCAGGGCGCGGCGTTCGCCTTCCGCTTCACCGGTGCCCATCATAGCCTTGCCCATTTCGCTCATCACCGTGTTGATGTCGGCGAAATCCAGGTTGATCAGGCCCGGCATCACCATCAGGTCGGTAACGCCGCGAACGCCCGAATAGAGCACATCGTCGGCCATCTTGAAGGCATCGGCGAAGGTGGTCTTTTCATTGGCGACCCGGAACAGGTTCTGGTTGGGAATAATGATCAGGGTATCGACGAACTGTTCCAGTTCCTCGATACCGCTTTCGGCGATGCGCATGCGGTGGGCGCCTTCGAACTGAAACGGCTTGGTAACGACGCCGACGGTCAGAATACCGTTATCCTTGGCCGTCTTAGCGATGACCGGGGCCGCTCCGGTGCCGGTACCGCCACCCATTCCGGCGGCGATGAACACCATGTTAGAACCGTTCATCTGTTCGATTAGTTCGATCAAGGTCTCTTCGGCAGCAGCCTTGCCGATTTCCGGACGCGATCCGGCGCCCAGGCCCTGGGTGATTTCCTCGCCCAGTTGCACGCGGCGGTCGGCCTGGGATTGTTCCAGCGACTGCGCATCGGTGTTGGCAACGACGAAGTCGACGCCTTCCAGTTGTGATTGAATCATATTATTCACCGCATTGCCACCGGCTCCGCCGACGCCAATAACGGTGATCCTCGGCTTTAAATCCGGGGTATCGTTGTTACTCGGTATACTTAAGTTGATGGTCATATCGTCCTCCGGTCTTCAGATAGACGTAACAAGGGTTGAAAAAGGTTGAGTCTGTCGTACCGCCTTCTGGCGTGGGAACGGATTCTCCTTGGCCGTCCCTAAGGACGGTCCCCGGCGTTTTCTGTTGATGTTTGGTCATTTTAAAAATTCTCACGAAACCACTGTCCGAGCCGTCCGAAACGGCTGCTCGGTCCTTCTGTTGGGCGGTAGGCGTGCGAAGCCCCTTCCGCCTGGTTGTTAACGGCAAAATTCAAAAGTCCGGCACAGGTGGCGAAGGCCGGCCCAGACATGGACTCGGCCAGGCCCTCAGCCGGGCGCACCAAACCCTGGCGCACTTGCTTATCGAGGATCATGCCGGCCAGTTCGCGGGCGCCGGGCAACTGGCTGGCGCCGCCGGTCAGCACAACACGGCGTCCGGCGACCTTGTCAAAACCGGCGGCTTCGAGGCGGGAACGAACCATTTCAAAGGTTTCTTCCAGGCGCGGCCGGATAATGCCGACAAGCATGGATCGCGGCACCTGCGTCATTTCACCGGTGCGGTCTTCGCCGATCTGCGGTACAGAGATCACTTCCCGGTCGTCCGACGGCGACGGCAGGGCGCTGCCATAAAGGGTCTTCATGCGTTCGGCATGTTCCAACGGTGTCGACAGGCCGCGGGCCACATCCTTGGTGACATGGCCGCCGCCGACCGGCAGCACATCGGTGTGCACCAACTCACCATCAAAGAAAACGGCGATTGAGGTAGTGCCGCCGCCCATGTCGATCAATGTCACGCCCAGTTGGATTTCGTCTTCTACCAGCGTCGACAGGGCCGAGGCATAGGGCGCCACCACTTTGTCGGCGATGCCTAAGTGACAGCGTGAAATACAGGTGCTCAGGTTGCGGAGCGCCCCGGATGAAGCCCCGACGATATGCATGTTGACGCCGAGGCGCTGGCCGTACATGCCGCGCGGATCGCGGACACCGCGGTTACCGTCGATGCTGTAACCGACCGGAATGGCATGCACCAGTTCATAATCACTGGGCTGATCCTTGAGGACGCTGGAAACATCCAGAACCCGGCGCAGGTCATTATCGCCGATCTGATGGCCGGCAAGCTCAATCTCATAGGCGATCAGTTTCGAAGCCGGGTTGCCGCCGGATAGGTTAACATAGACCTCGCGGATATTCTCACCGGCCATCTGCTCGGCCGCTTCAACGGTGGCGCGGATGGAAGCTTCGGCGTCGTCCATATTGACGATGGTGCCGGCCCTCAGTCCTTTTGAGACCTGATGGCCGATGCCGACGATCTCCAGCCCCTTGTCGACGGACGCCTTCGCGATGAAACAGCACATCTTGGTGGTGCCGACATCAAGCGCTGCGAACAGGCCGCTACGGCTCTTATTCTGGTTCCCCTTGGTACTCATCCCCAACTATTCCGTTCGTTTTCCTCTGTTTTCATAAAATTCAGGTTTCCTGGCCGGTGACTTTGATCGACTGTTTGAGACGCGCCGGTTTCCTGACGATCAGCCGGTCCGGCAGGCGTAGGTCGAGAACCTCGATATCGCGGGCCAGCACCTGGTGGGTGCGCTGGTAATCGGCCAGCCGCGCCCAGGCCCCGGCCGGATTCTGTTCCGGCAATCGGACATCGATGCCCCCTTCCAGGCGCACGTTCCAACGCCGCCCGCCGACTCGGACCGCCGCTTTCACTTGCTGGCGCAACTCGGGCTGGCTATCGAGAATTTCCATTAGGCCGGAGGCATGTCCCGGCGCATCTGGTCCGACAACCACCAACAAATGGCGAAAACGGTCCAGTCCCCGGCGCAGGATGACCTGGCCTTCATGATCGATGAGGGCGAATTTTCCTTTGTGCTGCCACAGGGCTAGCGGATGGCGTTCGATGACATTGAGATAAACGGTGTCCGGCAAGATACGTTCAACCGAAGCCGAACGGACCCACGGCAGGCTTTCCACCCGGCGCCGCGCTGCCTCGACATTAAGCGACAGGATCGGTGCCCCCCGCTTTACGCCGACTGCTTTCAGCAGCTGTTTTTTTGCGGTTTCCTGGCGTCCGCTGACCAGCACCTCCTGCACGACCAGTCCCATATCGGCGGTCAGGGCGATGGCCCGGTCCTGGAGGCGCTGGGCGGTGCGTTCCACCCATCCATCCTGCCACAGCCACCAGCCGCCCGCCGCCAGACCACCCAGCATGAGGACAGCGAGGCCGCCGAAAGCCCAACGGGACCGCCACAACGGTACAACGCGCTTGCGGGGTAGGCCGCTTTTCCGGGCTTCTGTTTGTTTGCTGCTGCTCATGAGTCGCACTCCGCGTTTTCCACCATCCAGGTGACCAGTTCATTGAAGGGAATACCGGCATGGACTGCCTGCTCCGGCACCAGAGAGGTCGGCGTCATGCCCGGCTGGGTGTTGACTTCCAACATGAAGAGCATTTCGCCGTCGCAACGGAAATCGGCCCGGGAAACGCCGCGGCATCCCAGCGCCTGATGGGCAAGGACGGCCATATGCATGGTTTCGTCGTAAAGGCCCGACTCAATATCGGCTGGCACAACATGCTGAGAACCGCCATCCACATACTTGGCGTCGTAATCATAGAAATTCCGTCCGGTGAGGATTTCGGTAACACCCAGGGCCTTGTCGCCCATCACCGCCACCGTCAATTCTCGGCCCGCCACGAAACGTTCGACCATAACCTGATCGCCATAGGGCCAGTTTTCCCCGTCGAAGGGCAATTCGTTGTCGCCGTCACGGACGATACGGACGCCGACGCTGGAACCTTCGTTCAGGGGTTTTACGACATAGGGCCGGGGCATGATGTCACCGGTCAACACCTCGTCGTGGCTGGCAATGACGTGCTCGGCGACCGGGATACCGACCGACTGGAACATGCGCTTGGCCATCGGCTTGTCCATGGCCAGGGCGGAGGCTAGCAGGCCGGAATGGGTATAGGGAACATCCAGAATATCCAGCAGCCCCTGGACACAGCCGTCTTCCCCATAACGGCCGTGAAGGGCATTAAAGACGGCGTCCGGGCGCGGATAGAACCGCGTCAACAACGATCCCATATCCCGCTGCACGTCGATCGGGGTGACTTGGTAGCCGCATTCCTGCAAAGCCTTGGAAACGGCGGCGCCGCTGACCAGGGACACTTCCCGTTCTGCGGACCAGCCGCCCATGAGGATCGCTACATGCTTACGCATCATCCGCCTCCCAATCCCCGGCAACCGGCTCCAGACCGGTGGCGGACACGCCGATGCGGCGGATTTCCCATTCCAGGGTGACGCCGGTTTCCTGATGCACCCGGCGGCGGATTTCCTCGCCCAGGCCTTCCAGGTCGGCAGCAGTGGCGGTGCCGGTATTAATCAGGAAATTGCAGTGTTTTTCCGAAACCTGGGCGCCGCCGCGCATGAGCCCCCGGCAACCGGCCTTGTCGATCAGTTCCCAGGCCTTGTGGCCTTCCGGGTTGGCGAAGGTGCTGCCACCGGTCGGTGTGCGCAGCGGTTGGCTTTCCTCGCGGGCCGTCATGATTTCCTGCATGCGTTGGGTGATCGTCTGGATATTCCCCGCTTCGCCTTGCAGGGTTGCTTCGATGAAAATCCAGTCTTCGGGCACACCTGAATGACGGTAACTGAAACCAAGTTCCTTGGGCGTCAGGTCATGCAATTCGCCGTCCGGCGACAAAGCCTTGGCGGCGGTGACGATATCGCGCATTTCGCTGCCATAGGCCCCGGCATTCATGCGCAAGGCACCGCCAATCATCCCCGGCACACCGGTCAGGAATTCGAGACCGGCAATACCGGCATCCCGGGCGGCAGCGGCAACGCTGCGGTCGGTGGCCCCGGCCCCGGCAACGACCGTAATGCCGTCGGCTTTGACAGCGCCCAGGCCACGGCCAAGCCTGACGACAACCCCCGGCACGCCACCGTCACGGACCAGCAGGTTGGAGCCGAGGCCGATCATGGTCAGCGGCACATCGGCTGGCTTGGCTTTGAGGAAGGCTGCCAGATCATCGCTATCGGCGGGCCGGAACAGGACATCCGCCGCTCCGCCGACCCTGAACCATGTAAAGCGGTCCAGCGGCGCATCGGCTTCCAGGCTGCCGCGCACTTCCGGTAACCGTTCAAGCAGGGCCTGGGTGGTTTTCTTCGCTGCCATCATTCGCCCGCCTCCTTGGCCCCGCCATAGCGCAACCGGGTCAGTTCGTCCGGCAAGGCGTGGGCCCACTGGGTAATGTTTCCGGCGCCCAGGCACACCACCATGTCGCCGGGCCGGGCCAGATCGTTGACGATCGGGCTCAATTCCTCAGGCTTCGGCAGGGGCATGACCAGGCGATGACCGTGCGACCGCAGGCCGGCCACCAAAGCTTCTTTACTGAAGCCTTCGATCGGCTCTTCACCGGCGGCATAAACGTCGGCGACGACCACTGCATCGGCATCGTTGAAACATGTGCAGAATTCCTCGAACAGGGACTGTAGGCGGCTATAGCGGTGCGGCTGGACGACAGCGATAACCTGGCCTTCGGTGCCGTTGCGCGCCGCTTTGAGGACGGCGGCGATCTCCACCGGATGATGGCCGTAATCGTCGATGACAATGATGCCATCGGCGTCGCCGGTGCGGGTAAAGCGCCGTTTGACGCCTTCGAAATTGGACAGGGCCAAGCGCAGCACATCGTCGTCGAGGCCCATCTCGGTGGACAAGGTGACGGCGGCCAGGGCGTTCTGAATATTGTGGTCGCCGAGCATCGGCAAGTTCAGTTTAGCCAAGGTGCGCTGCTTGTTGGCCTTGCGGTCGGTGATCACCGTATCGAAGGTAACGCCGTCGGGACCGGCCTCCACGTTCTCGGCGCGGATGTCGGCCTGCGGGCTGAAACCGTAGGTGACGATCTTGCGGTCGGAAACCCGCGGGATCATCGCCTGCACTTCCGGGTGGTCGATGCACAGCGCCGCAAAGCCGTAAAACGGGATATTTTCCACATAGGCGACAAAGGCGTCGCGAAGGGCGTCGAAAGTGCCGTAATGATCCAGGTGTTCGGGATCAATGTTGGTGACCACAGCGATGGTCGCCGGTAGTTTCAGGAAAGTGCCGTCGCTTTCGTCGGCTTCGGCCACCATCCACTCGCCGCCGCCCAGCTTGGCGTTGGAGCCCCAGGCATTGATGATGCCGCCATTGATCACCGTCGGATCAAGCCCCGCCGCATCCAGCAGGGCGGCGATGATCGAGGTGGTGGTCGTCTTGCCATGGGTGCCGCCGACGGCGATCGACCATTTCAAGCGCATCAGTTCGGCCAGCATCTCGGCCCGGCGGACAACCGGAATCAACTGTTTACGGGCGGCTTCCACTTCCGGATTGTCGGGCTTGACGGCGGATGAGATGACGACCACCGCAGCGTTCCCCACATTCTCTTCGCGTTGGCCGATGGCAACGTTGATGCCAAGGCCGCGCAAGCGTTTGACATTGGCATTGTCGTTGAGGTCGCTGCCCTGAACGACATAGCCCAGGTTATGCAGGACTTCGGCGATGCCGCTCATACCGATGCCGCCAATGCCGACGAAATGCATGGTGCCGATGGAAAGCGGTAAGGCCCTCATGCCGCCCTCCGTCCCATTTCGGGGGTTCCGTTGGACGGCAGCATGCCGGTCACCATGTCGGCAAGCCGCGCCGAAGCATCAGGACGTCCGGCCTTCCTGGCCGAGGCCGCCGACCTCTCCAGGATGGCCGGCAGGCCGAACAGGGAATCAAGCCGTGCCGCCAGATATTCCGCCGTGAAGGACGGCTCGGCGATGAGCCATCCGGCTCCAACCTCGTCAACCGCATGGGCATTGGCCGACTGGTGGTCGTCGATGGCATAAGGATAGGGTACAAGGATCGAGGGCCGCCCGACCGCCGTCACCTCGGCCACGGTCGAAGCCCCGGCCCGGCTGATCACCAAGTGCGCCGCCGCCAGCCGTTGCGGCACGTCGCCGAAGAAACTGTTGAGGTCGGCGGCGACGCCGAGGCCGCTGTAGACATCCTTGACGCGGCGCAGGTCTTCGGGACGGCATTGTTGGGTAATGCTGAGCCGTTTTCTCAGCTTTTCTTCCAGGAGCCCAATAGCCTGCGGCACGACGTCGCTGAGTACCCGCGCACCCTGGCTGCCGCCCAGCACCAACAGGTTGATGGGGTCGTCGGCGGTAATGGACGGATAGGCCGTATCACGCATTTCAGCAATGGCCGGACGCACCGGCATGCCGGTATGGACAACCTTGGAGGCTGCCGCATCGGGCAAGCCAAGCACGCTTTCAAAAGATGTGGCAATGCGTCCGACGCGGGACGCCAGCAAGCGGTTGGCCCGGCCTAGGACGCCGTTTTGTTCGTGTATGGCGGTGCTGAATCCGGCAAAGGTGGCGGCCAGCATGGTCGGCACCGAGGCATAGCCGCCGAAACCGATAACGGCGGCAGGCTTCAGCCGTTTCAACAAACCGCGGGCCTGCCACGTGCCGCAGGCCAGTTCCGGGGCACTGCGCAGACGGGCCACGAAGCTCTTACCGGCGACGCCGCCGGCAAGAATATGGTGGGTTTCAATCTCACCCAGGGAACCGCCATAGGTACCGCCGCGCTTGTCGGTGACCAGGGTCAGACGGCAGTTGCGGGCCAGTAATTCGGCAGCCAGCGCCTCGGCCGGGAAGACATGTCCGCCGGTACCGCCGGCAGCCAGTACGATCAGGGGACGGGGCGTGCTCATCGCGCACCTCCCGGACCCTGTCCGGGTCTCACCCGGGTCAGCGCCAGCACCATGCCCATGGTCAGGGCCAGGGCCAGAGTCGATGAACCGCCGTAGGAAACGAACGGCAGGGTCATCCCCTTCGGTGGGATCAAATTGATGGTGGAAGCCAGGTTGATGATCGCCTGTAAGCCGAACTGCACCAGCAGACCGGCCACCGCCAGCATGACGAAGAGATTGCTCTCCCCAAGCACCCGGACGATGCCGCGCAGCACGATAAAGGCGAACAAGGCGACCACGACGAGGCAGACGACAAGGCCCAATTCCTCACCGGCAACGGCAAAGATAAAGTCGGAATGGGCATCGGGCAGCACCTCCTTGACACGTCCCTCGCCCGGGCCGCGCCCGAACAGGCCGCCGTTGCGGAAGGCTTCCAGCGCCCGCGACACCTGATAGCCTTCGCCCGCTGCCGGATCGAGGAAACGGTCGATGCGCACCTGCACATGGCCGAAGATGAAGTAAGCGCCGATGACGCCGCCTAGGAAGACACACGCCAACAGCACGACCAGCACCAGCGGCAAACCGGCTAGGAAGAACTGCACGCTCCAGATACCGGCAATAACGATGGTCATGCCGACATCCGGCTGCAACAGCAACAATCCGGCGACCAGCACGAAAAGGCCGACGGCAATACGGTTGCCGGGATGCCGGCTGTCCTCGGCACGAGCCGCAAACATCCAGGCGGTCAGCACGGCAAAGCTCGGCTTGACGAATTCAGACGGTTGCAGAGAGAAGATACCGAAGCTGATCCAACGTGTGGCGCCCTTGATTTCGGCTCCCAGGAACAGGGTCGCCACCATGCTCAGTACGGTCACCGTGAAAACAACAATGGCCAGGCGCCGGATGCCGCGTGGAGCCAACAGC
>JADHTD010000061.1 GCA_016776525.1 Rhodospirillales bacterium | reverse complement strand
CGGCGAGGCGACGACGGCCCCCTGTAATCCCGGGGCGGCGCCGAGAGCCTCGGTGAGGCCGGAATAGGCGTCTTCGACCGGCACTTCGCCGGATAATTCCTCCCGGCGGTCCTGGCGGGGGTCGACGCAGGAAATACGGCAACCCAGTTCGGCGAGGTTACGGGCATGGCGCTGGCCGGCGCTGCCGCTGCCGACGATCAGGATATGCGGACCGGACAAGAAATCGCTCCCTAGGCCCGGACGCCGCTGACCATATCCTGATAGGCGTCAGGATCGAAGGCTGCTTCGATATAACAAGGCCCGCTCGCCGGATTCCAATCGGCCAGGGCTTTTTCGAATTCCGGTTCGCTTTTTACGCTGGCGCCCGGTATGCCGAGACCGTCAAAGGCTTGCAGCCAGGACGGATGAGGGATCAACAGCGGCTGCTGAGTAAGACCATTGTTAATGGCCCGGGTCCGTACCGAGCCAAAACCGCCGTCCGACAGCAAGACGATCAGCAACGGCAGTTTATGGCGGACCGCCAGCTTGGCTTCGGCGGCGTACATGCCGATACCGCCGTCGCCGAGGGCGGCAATAACCGGCTTATTCGGGTCGTGCAGGGCGGCGGCGATGGCCATGGGAAGACCGGCCCCCATATAGCGGCTCTGACCGGCCCCCAGGAAATCCCCCGGCGTTCTGGCCTGCCAGGCATGTTCGGCGATGGTGCAGAAATAACCCGTATCAACGGTCAGGCGGGCTTGGCCATCGAAGCGGGCGGCCAGGGTTTCGAAGACCTGGGCGGGCAGGAACGCCTGCTCCAGAAGCCGCGTTCTCAGCGCCTGATGGGTGGCGGCGATGTCACCCAGTCCCCAGGAGGCGTCTTTTAGGGCATCAAAGAGAGCCCCTATCTCCTGCGTCCCTGCGACGCTGTCGAACTCGAAGCCGGGGGTCTCAGCATTGCCCAGGGGATCAATATTGACCGCTGCACAGGGAAGGTTGCCGGAGACCAGGACTTCCGAACTTCTTAAACCCAAACCGATGATCAGGTCGGCCTGGGGCAGGACGGTTTTCTCGCAGACCCTGTCCAACCCGGCGCCGGTGTAGACACCGGCAGCATGGGCCAGGGTTTCGTCGACGGCGCCCTTGGCGGCGGCAGTGGTAAAAATAGGGATGGAGAGGCCGTTGAGGTGTTCTGTCCACTTCTGCCGGATGGCCAGGGTTCCGGCGATCAGTACCGGTCTTTGGCTTTGCCCGAGACGTGACAGGATTTCGCCGATACCGGTGTCCGCTTCGACCATGGACGGCAGCGGGTCGTCCCGGTCGATGGCTTCGGCGGCGATGTTGAGGAGAACGGCGCCCGCTTTGTCGGCTTCCGCCCAGTCCGCCAGGGCGCCGTAATCGGGACCGGATTTGCTTAAGAATCGATGGCCTTTGCTGACGGCGGCCACGAGACCGCCGTGATCGAGGCGTTTATGGGCCTTGCCGCTTGGCGTGTCCGGGGTGTAGGCCTCGGCCAGGGCGACCATGGGAAATCCTTCCAGGCTACAGAACGCCAGTCCCGGCGCCATGTTGGCCAGTCCCGGCCCCTTGATGCAGACGGCGGCACCGGCTTGGCCGCTCAAATATCCCGTAACCCCGGCCATGACCGCCGCCGAGCCCTCAAAATGGGTGGTGATGAAGGGAATGCCGGCTTTATCGAGGGCATCAATCAGGGTCAGGCTGGGACCGCTTCCCGGAATGCCGAAGACGCGGGGCGTCCCCCGGGCCGCTATGGACTGGGCCAGGGCTTGCAGGGCACTCATGCCGGACCCTCCAGGTGGTCGATAATCTTTGTTGCCGCCTGGGCGCAGACGAGGCGCACGGCATCCGGCGAGAAACCACCGCAATGGGGCGTCAGGATCAGGTTGTCATGGCTCTCGGCATAGGCCACCAGGGGATGGCCGGCGGTATCCGGTTCACCGTCGAGGACATCCAGGCCCGCCCCGCCGAGCCGGCCGCTCTCCAGGGCATCGAGTAGGGCCGCCTCGTCGGCAACACCACTGCGCGAGGTATTGATGAAAATGGCCCCCGGTTTCAGGGCTTCGAACAGTTGCCGGTCGATCAGATGCCGGGTTTCGTCGGACAGGTGAACGTGGACGGTGAGGAAGTCGGCGGTTTGCGTCAGGGTTTCCAGGGACACCTGTTCGATGTGCTCCGGCCAGGGATCGATGTGGGGGTCGGTGCCGATCACCCGCATGCCGAAAGCCTTGGCATAGCGGCCCATCCACTGGCCGATGCGCCCGCAACCGATAATGCCGAGGGTGCGCCCGTTGAGCATGATGCCCGGGAACTCTTCGCGGTCCCAATGACCGGAAGACGTGTGGCGGGCGGCCGCTGTCAATTTGCGCGCCAGGGCCATAAGCAGGGCCCAGGACAGTTCCGCCGCCGGTGTTATGTTTTTGAGAAGGTCCGGGTCTTCGCGCAGGGTGCGGACAGGGATGCCGCGCTTGTCCAATTGCTGCCGCTGGATATGGTCGGAGCCGGTGGTGGCGCAGGAGATAATCCGAAGTTTCGGCGCCGCCTCGATCATGGCGTCGGTCAGGGGTACCTTCATGGAGGCGTCGATCAGCCCGTCGGCATCGGTGAGGGCGGCCGATACGGCCCCGGCCGTGGCTTCGATGTGTTCCACCTCGGCCCGGCCCCGGCAGGCTTCCTGCGACGCCTCATAACCTTCCACTGATCCGATGTAGATGATTTTCATCCCTGCCGCCTTTATTCCGGAACGGGGTAGGTCAAGCGTTTCTGTATCTTGAATTCGGCTGTCGACAGGATATCGGCGATTTTGCCGCCCGCCGTGCCGTCGCCGAAACGGGATGATTGATCATAGCGTTTATGATCCAGCTGCTGTCGGATGGCGGCTTCGATAACGTCCGCCTGGTGGACGGCATCGATGACGTTGTCGCCGCGCTCGCGCCCCTGTTGGCGGCTGCCGATGTTGACGGCGGGCACGCCGAGGTAGGAGCCTTCACGCAGCGCGCTCGACGAATTGCCGATAAGACAGGCGGTATTTTGGAGAAGCCGGGCAAAATCCTGGATTTCAAAATTGCGGTAGAAATGCAGCCAGTCCGGGGACCGGTCCTCCCGGTACATGCGCAGTCCCTTGGAAACGTCATCGGAACCGGCATCCACGTTGGGCCACAGCCAGACCGTCTGCATGTTCAGGCGTTCCACCGCTTGCAGGGTCTGGTTGACCTGTTCGAACCCCTGGCCGTATTCCGTGGTGACCGGATGTTGCAGGACGACCAGATAGGGTTTTGCGGGGTCAATGCCGGGGCCGACGCCTTTGTAGCGTTTGAAAATATCAGCCGGCAGGGAAAGATCGGCGTCGGCGATTATGTCGATGGCCGGACAGCCGGTCAGGTGGATGGTCTCCGGGTCTTCGCCCAACAGTTCCAGGTTATGCCGGGCGATTTTGGTCGCCGGAAAATGAATGTGCGAAAGCTTGGTGACGGCGTGGCGGACGCTTTCATCGATGGATCCGGTAATCTCTCCGCCCTGGGTGTGGGCCAGGGGGATGTTCATGTAACTGGCGGCGACCGCGGTGGCCATGGTTTCGAAACGGTCGGCGACGGTCAGCACGATGTCGGGGCTGAGGTTTTCGAACTGGGTTGCCAGTTCCATGATGGCCATGCCGGTGGATTTGGCCATGGTGGCCGGGGTTTCCCCTTCGACGATGCAATAGACCTTGGCGGTGGGGACAAAACCGTCCGCTTCGATAAAGTCATTCACGCCGCCGAAGCGCCGCAACAGGGCCGATGCCCCGACGATCAATTGCAGGTCGAGGTCCGGGTGGTCGCGGACGGCTTCCATAACGGATTTGATGCGCCCGTAATTGGCGCGGCTGTTAACGACTATGCAGACCTTACGTTTCGCCATCGATATCGTCTCTTTTCAATAATCTGTCCGGGCTAACATCCCCCTTTAGGGTCTTTCCGACAAGGGCTTCGAGTTCACCGGGCGGGATGCCGGTCCCCGGTTTTTTCAGGCCCAGCATATCCGCTTCCAGAACCGTGCCCTTGGCGAGCGGCCTGGACGGGGCAATGCTGCGGGTAAACAGGTCCCGCATGCCTTGCAGGTCTTCACCAAGCCGGTCTTTGTCGACAGGATTGGCGTCGATGACGGCGAGGGCATTGCGGGCGTCGGCAACCAGCCGCATTTCGGAAACCGTCAAGGATGACGAGGTGTCGGGGCCCGGGTCGTCACGGGACAGGGTTAAATGCATCTCGATAATATCGGCGCCGCGGGCGACTGCGGCCAAGGACGGGTAGACGCTGCCCGAATGGTCGGACAGCCCGGCCGGGCTGTTATAGCGGTGCTTGTATTGGCCGATGATTTCCAGGCCGATGTTTTCCAACGGTGTCGGGTATTGGCTGGTGCATTGCAGGAGGGCGAATTCAGCCCCGTAGCGGTGCATGGTGGCGACGACGCCGTCAATTTCCGTCCAGGGGCTCATGCCGGTGGAGATCAGGAACGGTTTGCCCGTCGCCATCATCGATTCCAGCATCACCTGATTGCCGGTCTCGCCGCTGGCGATTTTCCAGGCGGGCACCTCAAGCCTGCTCAGCAGGTCGATGGCTTCCTGGGAAAAGGCTGAACTCAGGAAATCGAGGCCCTTTTGCCGGGCATGGTCGGCCAGGGCGCTCCAGTCGGGGGGCGAAAACTCCATCCGCTTCCAGTAGTCAAAGCGGGTTTTGTCGCCACCTTCAAGGGGTACCCGGAAGGGTTCGTCGAGGGTCGATTCGGCGGCGGCGATATGGGTCTGGAATTTTACGGCGTCGGCACCGGCTTCACTAGCGGCGTCGATGAATTCATGGGCCTTGTCGATGGACCCGTTATGGGCCTGGGCGACCTCGGCTATCAGATAGGCCGGTTGCCCCGGCCCGATCAGGCGGCTGCCGATGGAAAAATGGGCCTTAACGTCGGTTTCGGTCATATCCCCTGTCCCGGTCGGTAGGTCATCGGGCCATAAAATGATTTAACAGGTTTTATCCCAATTGTCTGTGATCCGTTTTGACGGCGATCGGCGGAAGGTATGTGTCCCATTGGGGATGGCGTCCGGTATCGTTTCAGAAATGGTGATCGGGGAAAATCATGTCGCGATTTTCCCAAACGTCCGGATAAAGGACTTCCAGGATATGTTCGGCTTTCTGTAATACGTCCGGCATCAGGCCCTTGGTGACGGGATGATCCTTGGCGCCGGCGAAATGACAGAAGAAGTTGTTCTGGA
The DNA here is from genome assembly GCA_016776525.1 of Rhodospirillales bacterium. Lineage (GTDB taxonomy): Bacteria > Pseudomonadota > Alphaproteobacteria > Rhodospirillales > JADHTD01 > JADHTD01. The sequence goes on along the minus strand of JADHTD010000061.1, from coordinate 5,981 downwards.
AAAAGACGTTAACGCATTTCACGGCGACGTCTCTTTGGTTAATAAAAAATTCGTAATCAAAAAGAAACGGAAAATAGGCCGCCGCATACAGGGACCAGACTTTGTTGAAGCGGTCGTCGATCGGTTCGATGAGATCCTTGTCCATCAGGGCCCTGGAAAAAGGTGTCTGCTCAAAAGACCCGTCCAGGCAATCTTCCTCGTTGGACAGGTAGACCCCGGAAAGGAATTCGTTGTGAAGTTTCGGCTGAAAAACAAAGACCCCGGTGTTGATGAATTTCCTGGGATCGTCCCATTCTGGCAGGAAAGGGGCCTCACGGCCGTGCTCGTCATACTGAAGGCCGCGATGATGCATGTTTTTGGGTGTTATCTGGTTGCGCAGATTGGTCAGGAATAGGTCCAGCCGTTTACCGGCATGTTCCCGGGGGGTGATGGTCTGGTCGAATATCGGAATGCCGATCTTGTCGCTTGTGACTTGCGAAACGATACAGGGGGCGGCGTTGTTGTTGATGATGATGTCCGTATCCATCCAGACCAGGTAATCATAATCCTTGAGGTCCGGGATCAGGCCGATGATCAGCTTCTGCCAATGAAGCGATTTCTTGTCTTGGTCCATGTTCTTGTCGATTAGATCGGTCAGGACATAGAGGTCGTATCCATGGCGGTTGCAGTATTTCTGCCATCCGCTGCGAACATACCTCTCGAATTCGTCTATGTAATTGTCCCCAATGGCAATCGTCACGATGGCCTTTTTAACGGACATAACGCGCCTCTTTTACCGGATAAAACGTCGGATCAGGATGCCACAGAGACCCTAATGAATCATTACTGAAACCCCGAATTCCAGGGGCTTCAGTCTATCATGCCGGAGCTTGCCGGAGGTCTGTGCAGAGACGCTCGATGACGGTCTGCCAATCCCCGCGCCGGTCCTGCCGGTAGAGTCGAAGGGACGGATACCAGGGGCTTTCCTGCCGGTCGAGGAGCCACCGCCAGTCAGGGGTGACCGGAAGCAGGAGCCAGGCTTCGGCGCCGATGGCCCCGGCAAGGTGGGCCGGGGACGTATCGACGGTAATGAAGACATCCAGGTTGCTGATGGCCCCGGCCAGCTGTTCGAATACCGGCACGTCGCCGGTCAGGTCGGTTATCGGGCACGCGGCGGGCAGAGCATCTATGTCCCGGGCGTTGTTGCCGACCTGCAGGCTGTAAAAGGTAATATCCGGCAAGGCGAGCATCGGTTCGAACACCGACAGGGGGATCGATCGGTTGCGGTCGTTTTTATGATTGGGGTTACCGGCCCAGGCCAGACCGACTTTGAGACCGGGATCCCGGTCAAACCGGTTTTTCCAGGCGGCATCGATTTCGGCTTCCACCGGCAGGTAAGGACTCTGTGTCGGTATGGTGTCCAGCTGGGTGTTGAGGAGGCCCGGCAGGCTCAGCAGAGGTGCCTGGACATCGAAAGCAGGCCGTTTCCCGCCGGCGCCGATGACCTGTTCGACGCCGGCGAGGTTTTCCAAAAGATGCACCAGGGGGGCGGGGCATTCCAAAATGACCGTGGCGCCGCGTTCTTTGACAAGCGGTGCGAAACGGCAGAACTGAATGGCATCGCCCAGTCCCTGTTCGGCGTAAAGCAGGATGGTTTTCCCCTGAAGGTCCGAGCCGTCCCAGAGCGGTTCCCGAAAGGCTTTGCGCGGCGACAGGAAACCACTGTCCCGCCAGCGCCATTCGTATTCCCTCCAGCCTTCTTCGAATTCCCCCAGTTGCAGGAGCAGCATGCCGAGGCTGTGGTGGGTTTCCGCCAGATCGGGCGCCAGTTCCAGGGCCCGGCGCAGGGCTGCCACCGCTTCCCGGGGCTTGGACTGTTCCTTGAGAACCAGCCCAAGGTTGGCGTGGACGGCGGCATTATCGGGTTCTAGAGCCAGTGCCTCTTCATAGGCATCCCGGGCGCCGGCGAAATCGTCGGATTCAGAAAGGAAATTGCCGAGATTGACCAGCGCCGCCGGGTTCTGCGGGGAAATTACCAGGGCTTTACGATAGGCCTCGACGGCTTCTCCGGTCCGGCCAAGGCCCTTGAGAACCAATCCGAGATTGGTGTGGGCATCGGCGTAATCGGGCTCAATATCGATGGCTTTCTGGATCAATTCCCGGGCCGTTTCCAGGTCGTCGGCCTGACAGCACAGAACGCCCAGGAAGTGAAGCGCCGCGGGATGGTCCGGATTATCTTTAAGTATCAGAGAATAAAGGTTTTTTGCCCCATCCAGGTCGCCTGACTGATGCAGGTGCAGGGCTTGTTGAAACAATTGCTCGGTCATTTGAAACTCTGGCACAGGAAGGGCGAATCGACTGCAAGTATACCCATAAGTCTTTGGAATATGGTTAATTTTGTGTTAACATTCCTTTTGGGACGGTTCGGAAGCAATTCCAGAAGGAAAATGCTTATTCAGAACGAAGCATCCGTGTGTTCCTGTGCGGTTTCGTCAGAAAGACACGAGAGCCTAGAATATGGTAAGCGCTGTTTCGGGTGCTGTAACAGGTATCCTCTATCCGACAGTTCGACTCAGTAACAGTCTCAGCAACCTCGAAGCTTCGGAGGTTGCCCGCCGCAGTTCGCTGTCCACTTACGGCCTGGCGACTTCGCGGACGGCCTTGGACAAGGCCCTGGAAGCCGGCAAATTCATTCTCGAAAACCTGAGTAAAATTCAAAGCCAACTCCTGCATGCAGACATGGACGGGGTGGTCGCCGATTCCACGGCGGCCCGTTTCCGGCGGCAGGGGGAAATTGCCGTTTTGCTGGCTGAAATCGACCAGGCCGTCAGCCTGGCGGAAAACAACGGCGTCAATCTGATTGCCAGCACCAGTTCCGATTACGTCCTCAGCACGACAACAGAAGGGGGTACCCTACGGGTTTCCCCACAGCCGCTGGATACTCCCGGGTTGAACATTGCCGGGCTTTCCATCCAGCCCTTGGATACCCTCAGTCTCGGTTTGGATGACCTCGGCATTATTTCCAACCAGGATATTGCGGATGCCCACGAAGCCATCGACACCGCCCTGAAAATAGCAACCTACCGCTTCAGCCTGTTGGAAGAGTTGGGCAATGTCGTGAATAGCGGGTCGTCTTTCCTGAGCCAGATCAACAACCTGTTAAATCAAATCGATGCCACCAACCTGCCGGCCGGTACTTTTATCGACGTGGTGGCCTAAGCACCGGCCCTGCCCGATGACGTTTCCGGGCGGCCCGTTTTTCCGGCATCCTTCCCCCGATTACTCGAAAACCGTTGCCAGGGTTTCCACCCGCTGCGACCAGGTGTCGGAACGGGCGTAGATTTCACGGGCATGGGCAACCATCTCATCGGCTTTTTGGGGATCGGACAAAGCGGCCTTGAGTTTGTCTTCCAGGCTGCCGTCACCGGCCTCAAAATAGAGGAGGCTTTCGCCGTCGCGGTAGCGTTCGGTCAGGTAGTCGGAAGGGGTGGATGCCAACAGGCAGCCCGCCGCCATGCCGTAGAAAACCCGTTCGTGGGCGCCGTTGGCGAAGATCGGGGTAATGTTTGCCAGCACCCGCACCGACGCCAGCATACCCAAAACCTCGGAAAAGGATTTTGGCCCGACAAAGCTGGCGTTGGCGACGTCCGGCAAAGTTTCGCCGTCGGCAATCTGACCGATGACGGTGACCTTGGTATTGCCGAGGGCAGCAAAAAAGCGCCGCCGGTATTCGTTGTTGGTGGCCAGTGACAGGGGTTTCGAAAGGGCCTCGGCGGCGGCATGTGCGGTTGCTGTGCTGTCGACGAACGGACAAGCGGCCAGGACATCCCGGGCCGCTTGAAACGGGTCTTGCAGGCCGTCGATGCAGCGGTCCAGCATATCGGAGGCCCGGCGTTCTATCTCCGGCTCTTTCGGGAGGCCGAAGATCGACCCGATACAGTCGGCGATATCCGGTGTTGCATGGATTCTGCCGACGACCAGCAAGTCGATTTCCCGGTCTTTCATGGGCACCGGCGCCGATACCGGCGGCGGCCCGCCATGGGGCAAGAAAGCCGTCTTGACGGTCGGGTGCATGATTTCAAGGTAAGTCCGATGACGGCGGTCGAGGTAGGTGGTCAGGCTGTTTTCCGGCAGCTTGCCAAGCCCCGCCGCATGGTCGGAGGGGTGGTCGACCAGGATGTTGATCAACGGGATTGAGAGCAGGTCGTTAATGCTCTGGTTGTTGGGTCTGAGGTTGACCTTGGCGTTCCAGCCGATGATCGCTTTCGGCCGTTCGGCGTCCCAGGTATTCATGCGCTTGAGGAAGGCGTCGCCGTCAAAGGTTTCCGGGTCGAGCCAGACAACAGACGTCTGATGACCTTTTTCCTGCAGGGCGGCATCAAGATCGGCCGACATGCTGCCGAAGGAGGCAAAGGCCGGCCGTCCGGATATGATGACGATGCTGTCGCGGTCGGTATGGGGCGCGGTCATTTCAACCTTATCGTCCGGGCGGGCCGGACCTGCAATGAGGAACCGGTGTTACTTTTCGATCAAATAGCCGCCGGGTCAAGGATGCCGGGCCGAGTTAGGATGCGGTGGGCCGGATCGTGCCCTAGATATAATTGGACAGGCTGAGCTGGCGGATTCTCGCCATCGCCTGAAATGACGCATCGAGGGCCCGCGTTTCATCCAGCAGGCGCGTGATGGCGTCGGTCGGGTTGACATTTTCCATATTGATAATGCGCTCTTCGTAAAAGGCGATGAGCTGCGTATGGGTGTCGTTGGTCTGGTTGATCAACACCCGGTCGTACCCCAGATTGATGGAGAGCTGGTTGATGTTGCTGGACAGCTCCGTGCCATAGGGAGACGAAGATGATTCCGGCGGCTCGAGGGCCAGGGTCAGCAGGTCGATGGCGTCTTCCGATCGGGCGGTGTTCTGGTCCAAGCCACCCGCCGTGCTGAAAGCGCCTTGCAGGATAATGCCCATGGCGCGGATGGCCTTCTCGAAGGCCGGGTCGATACCGTTGATATCATAAGTCAGGTCGCGGTATTGCGAGGCATGGTGCGTTTGTAACTGTTCGTCGCCGCTGTAATAGCTGTTGTTGACGGTGATGGTCGGGGCGGCGTCGTTGGCGTCCGCCGTCAAACCGGCATCGGTGGTGCCGTCCGAGGCGTAAACGGTCAATGCCGTTCCCGTATTGGCCGAAACGTAATAGGTGCCGTCGTTGCCGCCGGTGGTGGCGCTGGAAACGGTAATCAGGGAACCGACCGGGACATTGGCGAAGGCGCCGGCAGTTGCCGCCGTAATGGTATCTGGACTGGTATCGGCGAAGGAAACGTCCCCAAATCCATCAGACACCAGACCGCCGACGGTGGTGTCGGTGGGGTGCCCCGAGGTCGTTGTCAGCTTCTGGTAAATATGGTTGTTGCGGACGATGGGATAGGTGACGGCGTTGCCGTCGTACTTGGTCTGGAAGGCGGTTTTGTTGGTCAGGCCAAAACTGACCGGTTGGGTGTCGACGCGGGTGCCGGCGAAGATAAAGCGGCCGTTGACCTCGGTGTTGAGATAGGTCTCCATGTCCTTCAGGGCCCGGAAGGCGGAATTCTGGATTTCCTCAACGCGGGACTGCACATCCTTGTCCCCGGAATTGAATTCGTAGAGTTCGGCGCGGAAATCCCGGATCGTCGTGTCGATCCCTTCAAGGGCGGTTTCCGAAATCTTCAGGTTCAGGTCCAACAGCTCGTTACCCTGAATATAGCGGGTCAGGAGGCCGGAGGCGTTTTCGATATTGATCAGGCGTTCGGATTCGCGGGCGATACCCTGGTAATCCTGTGATCTCTTTTCACTGCTGACCTGCACTTCGGCTTCGTGTACCCGCTGCTGCGTGCGCAACATGTAACCGATCAGCTGGCTACGGGCTGCGAGGTTGGAAATGCGTGTTGCCATCATTCCCTCCTAAACTAAAGCGCCCGTTCGAGAGCGTCGATCATGTCCTGGATGACCGAAATCACGCGGGCGGAGG
>JADHTD010000060.1 GCA_016776525.1 Rhodospirillales bacterium | reverse complement strand
CGGCCCTTTCCGGCGGCGTGCCGGTCGGGCTGTCGTTCATCGGTTGGGCGGGCGGCGATGAGGCGCTGCTCGATTTGGCCCGCACCTTCGGCCCCCGGTGCGTTAAATTTTAAGGGGGGCTCACCCCCAACCGTACCTGGAATAAAATAAGGGGGCTCCGGTTTGGGAGCCCCCTTTTCTCTTGTTCGAAAGAGACGCCGGGCGCCTCTCTTATTTCTTCATCTTTTTCTTTTTCGGTTTCGAGTGCTTGGCCACGTAGTCGCTGAGGAACTTAACGACTTCCGGCGGCGTCTTCTTGTTGGCGGAAAGCACTTCCCGGGCCCGCTTATGGTCGGCCGGGGCCGGTACGTATTTCACCGTCTTCAGGGCGTCGGCCTTATAGGCGGCGCTGGACATGGCCGGTACGAAGGCTTTGCGGAAGGCGGCGGCGGCGTCCTTGTTCATGCCCGGAGGGCCGAAGTACATGTGCTGCACCGATTGGCCGAACTTAACCAAATGCTTGATGCCTTCCCACTTGATGCCGGACGGCGCCTTGCCTTTGACCTGTCGGTAGACGTCGCTGAAGCTCGGCATACCCGGCAGCAGCGGGCTCTTCACCAATTGGCCGGCGGCATTCATCGATGGAATCTGCCAAACCGGGATGACCATGCTATTCTTGACCATGGTCGGCACAACCCGGTTGAGATAGGCATGGGCGGCGTCGTTGCCCATGTGCACTTCGCTGTTCTGCACGGCGGCGCGCAGTTTGCCGCTGCCGCGGTAACCGGGGACCATCCGGAATTTCACCCCCAGCATGTCGAGTTGGATGATGGAGGCGAGCACCCGGATGGTGCGGGGGCTGATGCCGCCGAACTTGACCAGCGGCGCCTTCACCAGGTCGGCGCCGTTCTTGAGGCCGCCCTTCAGCGTGTCGACGCGGGCGTAATTGACCAGATCGGCCACCTGCACCCCGCCCAATACGGTGAAATCCAGATACTTGAAGTTCATGCCGGGCATGCCGATCAATTCGCCAAGGGGCTGGCGCGGGCCATAGTAGATAACCGTGCCGTCCTTGGGCGCCTTGGCGTGGACAAAGTTATGGGCCTTCAAGAGGGCGCCGCCGGGCATATTCTTGATAATGACTTTGGGGTTGCCTTCGATGTGTTGGGACATGTGCTTGCCGAGCAGACGGGCCAGCGTCGAGCCGCCCGACGACGGTCCCAAACCGACGACGACGGTGATGGTTTTGCCTTCATAATACGGTTTGGCAACGGCTTCCGAGGGCAGCAGCAATCCTGCTGTGGCGAAAGCGGCAACCGTCAGAGCGATAAACAGTGTCTGAATGCGCTTCATCGTTATACCTCCCTTATGCGTTATTGGTTTTTTATGGTCGGCGGTTCCAGCGGAATCACGCCTCGTTCGGATAACTTTAGATTCGATTGCAAGGGTCCAAGCCGTGCTAAATGAGGACCCGTGCAGCTTAACGGCTTAAAGGGGGATTACCGGCTGATTATGAATTTATTGAATAACTCCCCACCTTTTTTTTATACCAATTCGGCGCTATCATTGCAACTGGTGGACAGTCGTTTCAGTATGTGAACCAGTGTCCTTTCAAGCCAGCCTTTGGGATGCAGCGGCCATGAACAAAAAAATCATAAAGAACGCAACGATCATCACCCTGGACCCGTCTCTGGGGGATTTCCCGGACGGCGATATCCTGGTCGGAGACGACAAGATTTTAGAGGTCGGCCCCGGCCTCGACGCCGCCGACGCCGAGGTCATCGATGCCACCGGTATGATCGTCATTCCCGGCCTCATCAACGCCCACATCCATACCTGGCAGGCCGGTTTGCGGGGCATCGCCGGCAACTGGACCTCGGTCGATTACCAAAAGAACATCCACCGCGGCATCGCCATGAAATACACCCCGGAAGCCACCTATCTGGGCAATGTCATCGGCGCCCTCGGACAAATGAGCGCCGGTACGACGACCATCATGGACTGGTGCCATGTCAACGCCACCCCCGAACACACCGATGGGGCCATCGACGGTTTGCAGGAAACCGGCATCCGCGCCCTCTTTGCCCACGGCACGGTGAAACCGGAAAAAAAGGAAGGGGAGAAACACTTCTCGGAAATCCCCCACCCCCGCTCCGAAATCGAACGCCTGCGCAAAGGCCGGCTGGCCAACGATGACGCCCTGGTGACGCTGGGCATGGCCATCCTCGGCCCGGAAAATTCCACCAAAGAGGTGATGATGCATGACTTCGCCCTGGCCCGGGAATTTGGCCTGGTCTCCAGTTCCCACACCTGGAACCGCAAGAACCGCATCTGCAAGGAAGGCTTCTACCCGGTCGCCGAGGCCGGCATGCTGGGGCCCGACCATAACATCGTGCACGGCAATTATCTGGTCGACGACGAATTGAAGATGCTCATCGACCACGGGGTGACGGTGACCGTGACGCCGACCGTCGAGGCCCAGTCGGCAAAGGCCGATCCGCTCAGCGGGCGGGTCAAGAAGCTGGGCGACCAGCCGTCGCTGGGTTCCGATACGGAAGTCTTCGTGGCCGGCGACATGTTCCACACCATGCGCTTCGCCCTGCAATTCCAGCACGCCATCGACTGCCGCGAACAACTCAACGACAACATGCCCCTCGAAAAGCTGGCAACCAGCCCGCGCGAGGCCCTCGAATGGTCGACCATCGCCGGCGCCCGGGCCTTGCAGATGGAAGACCGCATCGGTTCCCTGACGCCGGGTAAGAAAGCCGATCTGGTGCTGTTGAAAATCGACGATGTCTGTCTGCAACCGGTCCACGATCCGATCAATGCCGTGGTCCTGTTTGCCGACCGCTCGAACGTCGATACGGTGATGATCGGCGGCAGTTTCGTCAAACGCAACGGCCTGTTGCGCATGCCTGCCGACCAAATCGCCCGCAAACAGCAGATGCTCGGCGCCGCCGTCCAGCACGTCTTCGAACTGGCCGGGTACCAACAGCCCGTTATGTAAGAACCGGCGCTTTAAGCCGGGTCTTCCGCCGCCACGCCCTCCACCTCGATGAGGAATTCCTCATAGGCAAAGCCGCTGACAAAGAGCAGCGTGTGGGCCGGTTTGTGGTCGCCCAGGAAGGCTTTGCGGATATCGCGCATTTTCGGCGCATCCTCCCGCCGCGACAGGTAGGTGTTGACCTTGACCAGGTTCTCAAACCCCATGCCGGCCTCCTTGAGGATGATTTCGATGTTGCGGTAGGTCTGGGTAATCTGCTCTTCGAAATTATCGGAAACTTTACCGTCGATATCGGCGCCCACCTGGCCGGCAAAATAGACCATACGGGATCCGGCTTTGACCTCGGCCCCCTGACTGTACGGATTGAAGGGCGGGCACATCTCTTTCGGGTTGAAAAAACGGGGCATTGGTGGGGTTCTCCTCTTGGTCTGTTCTCGATGTCAAAAAATTAAAAAAGGTATGACGGCAGCCATTCCGGCAGCATCGGATAGGCCCATTGATGCAGCCAGGAGCGATGGAAAAGAAGATTCATGATCTGGTCGTAAAAGGCAACCATGAAGACCCAGCCGCCGATGGCATAAGCAAGCGACAGGCGGGCCGAATAACCGCCCCAGCGCCACAGGTAGATGCCGATGAACAACGCCAGGGACAGCTTCTGGCCGATCACATAGGTGACCAGGATCATGGCGATAAGGTAGGCGAAAAAAATCAGCGACCGCCGCAGCACAGCCTGTTCCGCCGACTGCTGGAACACATCGCCCCAACCGCTTGCCAAGCGCCGGTCGGCCAGGATATCGCGGGCGTCGTAGAACAGGGCGATGAGGACCAGTATGGACGCCGGTATGGCAACCATCTCCGGGAACTGCTTGACCTCCAATGCCCAGGGTTGGGATTCGAACCACGCCCAGATGAACATAACCGCAAGCAAGGCTGCGAACGGCAGCGAGATGAGCGGGTTTTTCTCGCTGCCTTCGCCGCTTGTGTCTGCCCCCGCTTCTTGCTTTGCCTGGCGTTGTTTTTTCTTGAGCATGCCGCTGACCGCAAAAATCAGGGTCAGCACGATGAGTACAAAGATGATCAGCACGATCGGCCGCGACAGCCAGCTCCATCCGTCATGGGCGCGCATGCTGATCTGGAAGGTGTTCTCCAGGATGTTGCCGAGGATCAGGGCCAGGATCAAAGGCGGCCGCGGCCAGCCGCCGCGTTTCATGATAAAGCCGACGATGCCCATGGTCAGGCAGGTAATCCAGTCGCCCATGGAAGCGCCGCCCAGCCAGGACCCCATGAAGATGAAGGTGATGACGCCGGGAACGATCAGGTGACCCGGCACAAAGGCGATCTTCGCCACCTGTTTGGCCAGGAACATCAACAACACGGCAACCACGATATTGGCAATGACGATCATCCACACCATGGAAAAGGTAATGTGCAGGTTGTCGGTCAGCATATCGGGACCGGGCCGCAGCCCCTGGATGACCAGGGCCCCCAAGAGGATCGCCGTGCCCAGGCTGCCGGGGATGCCGAAAGCCACCGTCGGCACCAGGGCGCCGCCCTTGATGGCGTTGTTGGCGGCTTCCGGGGCGATGACGCCGCGGATATCGCCCTGCCCGAACCGGGGATTGTCCTTGGTGCTTTGCACGGCGTGGCCATAAGCCACCCAGTCGACGATGGAAGCGCCCAATCCCGGCAGCATGCCGATATAGGTGCCGATGATGCTGCACCTGAGCGCCAGCCACCAATAGCGGAAGGCGTCGCGGACCCCGTCCATGATGCCGCCGCCTTCCACCTGATCCTTGGGAATTCGGGAAATGGAGACATTGCGCACGGCCAGTTCCAGAAGCTCCGGAATGGCGAACAGGCCCAGCACCACGGGAATGATCGGCAATTCGTCCAGCAGGTAGATGGCGCCGAAGGTATAGCGCGGCTCGGCGATGGTTTCGGCCATGCCGATAAAGCCCAGCATCAGGCCCAGCATGGCCGCCGCCAGGCCTTTCAGCACCGAGGAGCCGCTCAGCGCGCCGACCATGGTCAGGCCCAGCATGCCCAGCATGAACAATTCGGGTGATCCGAAAGACAGGATCAAGGGGGCGATGATGGGCAGGGAAACGGCCAGAACCAGGGCCCCGAAGACGCCGCCGAAGGCGGAAACGGTAAAGGCGGCGCCCAAGGCGCGGGCCGCCTGTCCCTGTTGGGCCAGGGGATAGCCGTCGAGGATGGTCGCCTGCGAGGCCACTGTTCCGGGAATGCCCAGCATCACCGAAGCAATGGTGTCGCTGGTCGTGGTCACCGTCCACAGCCCCAGCAACAAGGCCAGGGCGGGAACCGGTTCCATGCCGAAAGTAAAGGGCAGCAATAGGACCAGGCCGATGATGCCGCCGAGACCGGGAACAGCGCCGATCCAGATGCCGAGCACTGCCCCCAGCACCAGATAGCCGATCGATGGCCACTCAAAGACCAGAAGGAGCCCGGTCCATAAGGCATCAATCATGCGCTGGAGTCCCCCTTCATCGACAGCCTCATCATGCGTGAGTTTGAACCCGATGTCGGTTCATATGTTGAAATATATATTCACCAGACGCAATAGGCACCGGCGACGGCGGTCACCCCGCGGCCCCTGCCCTCAGTCAAAGCACTTGTAGTCCTTATCACAGACCGGCTCGTCCCGTTCCGCCTGTTGCAAGAGCACCTCGATAACCCGCTGGCGGATGGCGGCCAGTTCGCCGCTGGCGGTCATGGCCTTGAGGACGGCGGAAATTTTCGGCACCAGTTCGGCATTCTTCTTGTGCAGGTAATGAAACAGACCGAAGCGCTGGACCGCCGGTTTCAATTCGCGGATACCGGTGACCTTCAGCTTCTTGAACTGGTACCAGCCGTTGTTGCGCGGCGAGACGATGATATCGACGCGGCCGCCGTCCAGCATAAGGGCCAGCCGTTCGTAGTTGCCGACGGCCTGGCGTTTCATGCCGACGGTGTTGGTCTCGGCGAATTTGATGCCGATGATATAACCGATGCGGTAGGGCTTCAGGCTCTGCCAGCCATCGACCTTGAAATCCTTGGTTTTGCTGAAGACGGTGGCTTCGATGTAGTTGATTTCGGTCTCCACCGGAAGCAGGTTCCTGTAGACCCGGTTGATGCCGGCGATGCGCTGCACCTCGCCGTCGACATGGCCGCGGTCGGCCATCTTGAGGGCCCGTTCGGCCGGATACTTATTGATCTGTACGTCGATGCCGAGGCGCTTGTAGGCCTTGCGCAGGATGACCTCGCTGACGAGGGTGTCGATGCTGTTGACCGGAGTCACCAGGATGAGTTTATCAGCGGCCTCGGCGCCGCCGAAAGCGATGCCGAAAAGAAGAAAAGCAATGGCGAAGGCCTGTCGCAACTATCCCTCCGTTTCCTCGACAAAGCGCGGGAACACCCCTTCCGGTGCCGGCAGGGCGGTGCCGGCGATCAGGGCATGTTCCGACCCGGCAAAGGCGAATGTCCGGTGTTCCGCACTCACCGCCAATTGGTCGAGCATCTTGTCCATAGCCTGGGGCATGAAAGGCCCGCTGACCAGGGCCAGCTTACGAACCGTTTCGGCCAGCACATAGAGTACCGTGCCCATGCGTTCCGGGTCTTCCTTCTTTAATTTCCAGGGAGCCTGGGCATCGACATAGGCATTGGCCTGGCGGATCACCACCCAGATGGCTTCCAGGGCGTCATTGAAGTCCTGCCGGTCCATAAGCCCGCGCAGGGTGTCGAACAAGCCGTCGGCGGCCCCCAACAGGTCTGCGTCATTGGCGATAAACTCCCCATGGTGGGGCACGGCGGCGGCGCAGTTCTTATTGATCATGGAGAGCACCCGCTGGGCCAGGTTGCCGAAGTCGTTGGCCAGGTCACCGTTCATGCGGTGGACCATGGCCTTGTGCGAAAAATCGCCGTCATTGCCGAAAGGCACTTCGCGCATCAGGAAATAGCGCACCGGATCGAGGCCGTAGGTCGCCACCAGATCGTGCGGGTCGATGACGTTGCCCAGGGATTTCGATATCTTCTGTCCCTCGTTGGTCCACCAGCCGTGGGCGAAGACCCGTTTCGGCGGCTCCAGCCCGGCGGCCATCAGGAAGGCCGGCCAGTAAACCGCATGGAAGCGCAGGATATCCTTGCCGACCATGTGCAGGTCGGCCGGCCAATAGGTGGCGTATTCACCGGTTTCCGTTTCCGGGTGGCCGACGGCGGTGATGTAGTTGGTCAGCGCATCCAGCCACACATACATGATGTGGTCCGGGTCGCCCGGCACCGGAATGCCCCACTTGAAACTGGTCCGCGACACCGACAGGTCCTGTAGGCCGCCTTTGACAAAGCTGGTCACTTCGTTACGCCGGGTCTTGGGCAGGATAAAGTCCGGGTTGTCGTCGTAGAATTGCAGCAGGCGGTCCTGCCACGCCGACAGCTTGAAGAAATAGCTCGGTTCCTCGACCCAATCCACTTCGGCGCCGCTGGGGGCGGTGCGCTTGCCGTCGGGGCCCTTGGTCAGTTCGCCTTCCCCGTAAAAGGCTTCGTCACGCACTGCGTACCAACCGGAATAAGACCCCAGATAGATTTCCCCGGCTTCGATCAGCTTGTTCCACAAGGCCTGCACCGAAATCCGGTGGCGCTCTTCGGTGGTGCGGATGAAATCGTCATGGGTGAAATTCATGAAATCCGCCAGGTCGCGGAAATTCTGCGAGACCTTGTCGGTAAAGGCCTGCGGGTCGGTACCGGCGGCCTGCGCCGATTTTTCCACTTTCTGGCCGTGCTCGTCGGTACCGGTCAGGAATTTGACGTCATAACCGTCCAATCGCTTGAAGCGGGCCAGCACATCACAGGCCAGAGTCGTGTAGGCATGGCCGATGTGCGGCGCATCGTTGACGTAATAGATCGGGGTTGTCACGTAATAGCGTTTGGGCTCGGCCATCGTGGAATAATCTCTGCAATTTTATTATGTTCTGGCCTCCGTTATGAGGGCCCAGAGCGGCAGGTTCAAGGCCGAACTGCGTCTTCCAGGGCGAGGAAGGAATTCAAAACCACCTGCTTACGGTCCAGGTTGACGCTGCCGGCACGTTCCAGAAGCCGGTTGGTGTTATCCCAGACATCCAGCCAACGGTCCGCCGGGCTGCTGCCGTTGAGCCGCCGGAAGAGGTCGGCTTCCCGGACCGGCACCGCTTGCGGGCCGTTGACCGAGAAGAGGATCAGCCGGGCGATGAGTCCGCGCAGCAGGTCGCCGACAGTGCGGAAAGCCGCATCGGCCCCGGCCTTGCCGACCCGGTCGCCGAATTTGTGGAGCGCCACCACATCCAGATTGGGCAGACCGTCCAGGAGGCTGATCATGTCTTCGTAGAGGTCGAGCCCCCCCTCTTCCGCCAGATCAAGCGCCCGGCCGATACTGCCTTCGGAAAGGTCGGCCAGGAGGGCGGCTTCCTCCGGTCCGGTTTCGGGACGGTGGTCCCGGAGCAGCCCGGCCACCGTCTCCGGGGCCAGCGGGCGCAATTGCAGGCGCGAACAGCGCGAGCGGATGGTCGGCAACAGCCGTCCGGGATTATGGCTGACCAGCATAAGCAGGGCGCGTTCCGGCGGTTCTTCCAGAACCTTGAGCACGGCATTGGCGGCGTTGACGTTCATCTCATCGGCGGCATCGACGACAACCACCCGCCAGCCGCCTTCCGCCGACGTCAGATTGAGAAAGCCGCCGATGCCCCGCACATCGTCGACGGAAATAATGGTCCGCAGCTTGCCGGACTTGGGATCCGCTGAACGCTGGACGGTCAGCATGTCGGCATGGCCACCGGCCGCCACCCGCTGAAAAACCGGCGATGCCGGATCAACGTGCAGGCCGCCGCCATCGGTTACCGCAAGGTCATCGCCAAACAGGCCCGGCCCGGCGTCACCCCCGTCGGCACCGCCCTGACTGAGAAGATAACGGGCGAAACGGAAGGCCAGGGTCGCCTTGCCGATACCCTTGGGCCCGCAGATCATCCAGGCATGGGCCAGGTTGCCGGCTTGGAAAGCCTTGAGCAGGGTTTTCTCGGCTTCCTCATGGCTGCTGAGATGGGGATTGGCGCGGGGCTGGAGGACGCCGTCGCCGGGATCATCGGTGTTCATCAGCGGGATAATCCCAAACGGCTGCTGACGGCTTCGCGGATTGCTTCCTGCACCGCTTCAATGGAACCGGCGGCATCAATGACGGCGCAACGCTGCGGTTCGCGGGCTGCAATGTCCAGGAATCCCTGCCGCAGCCGTTGGTGGAAATCCCGGTCCATGCGCTCATAGCGGTCTTCGCCGCCGCCGTTGTCGGTGGCCCGCTTGAGGCCGTCTTCGACGTCCAGGTCGAGGATCAAGGTCAGGTCCGGCGCAAAATCCCCCAAGGCCCAGGTGTGCAGGGTTTCGACCTTCTCCCGGCCGAGGCCGTGTCCATAGCCCTGATAGGCCATGGTAGAGTCGGCAAAGCGGTCGGAGATGACCCATTGGCCGTCATTTAGGGCGGGGCGGACGGTTTTGCTCAGGTGTTCGATGCGCGCCGCGTAATTGAGCAAGGCCTCGGTGATGCCTTCCCAGCGGGCAATATCGCCTTTAACCAGCAGGTCGCGGATTTGTTCGGCGCCGGGCGAACCGCCGGGTTCCCGGGTCAGCACCACCTCGTTACCGCGGTCGCGCAGATAACCGGCAAGCAGGGCGACCTGGGTCGATTTACCGGCCCCCTCGCCGCCTTCAAAGGTTATGAATTTACCCGCATCCACCCGTTTGCTTCCCTTTCCAGGCGGCGCCAGCCGGTTTATTTGGCGTCGCCGAAAACGATATGGTTAAATGCCGCACCCAGTCTTCCCATCAGCCCCAATTGTTGGACGTCGGCGCCCGCCGTCAGCGGGATTTCGATGGTTTCGACGTCCGGCGCTTCGATCCTCAGCATGGCCAACGGGTCCCCCATAGCGACCGGAGCCGGCACCGGCCCTTGATAGTTAATCGTCACCTTCATGCCCAGGCGGGATTTCTTCGGCAGGGTAATCAGCACGTCCCGTCCGATCAGCAGCGGCACGGTGGGGCTGTTGCCCAGCCAGACAGCGGCGGTTTCCACCTGTTCGCCGGCTTTGAAGAGCGCGTAGTTATTGAATTCGCGGAAACCCCATTCCAGCAGCCGTTCCGATTCGCGGAAACGGTCCTTGTTGCTGGGCAGGCCGTTGACGACCAGGATCAGCCGGCGGTTGCCGCGCGCAGCCGACGAGGTCAGGCCATACCCGGCTTCCGATGTATGGCCGGTTTTCAGGCCGTCCGCCCCCATGTCCTTATAGAGCAGCCGGTTGCGGTTGTTCTGACGGATGCCGTTATAGGTAAAGGTTTTTTCGGAGTAATAGCGGTAATAGTCGGGAAAATCGGCAATCGTGCGCTGGGCCAGAATGGCCAGGTCACGAGACGTCATCCGGTGTTCCGGGTGCGGCCAGCCGGTGGAATTCTTAAAGGTGCTGCCGGTCATACCCAGGGCCCGGGCCTTCTGGGTCATTTCCTCGGCAAAAGTCAGTTCGCTGCCGGACAGGTTTTCGGCCATGACGATACAGGCGTCATTGCCGGACTGCACGATGATACCGCGCAACAGATCCTCCACCCGAACCCGGGAACGGGGCTCCAGGAACATGGTGGAACTGCCGCTTTTGACACCGCCCCGGCGCCAGGCGTTCTCGCTGACCGACAGCTTGTCGTCCAACGACAGGCGGCCATCGCGCAGCCGTTCGAAGACCATGTAAATGGTCATCATCTTGCTCATCGAGGCCGGCGGCATCGGCGTATCGGCGTTTTTGTCGAAGAGCACGGCGCCGGTAGCGGCTTCAATGAGCACGGCTTCCCGGGCAATGGTTTCAATGGCCGCTGCCGGCAAAGCCAGAGCAAGGCCGGTCAACAGGGTCACAACGGTCAGCAAGCGGCTAAACATGGATAGGGGCGGTTCCGATTCCAAGAGCGGTTAAAGATAGAGAGTGATGAAAGATGGCGGGCTGCAAGTCAATCCACAAAAAATACCGCCGCTTACTCGATCACAATACGGGCCCCAGTGTAGCCCGAGCCGATAACCTGATCCAGAAACTGATCGGCTTTCGACACATCTTTCAGGGGGCCGACCCGGACCCGGAACAGATCCCGCCCGTCAACCAGGACGGAAGAGATTTTCACCGGCCCCAAAGCAGACAGCCGGGCCCGCGCCCGGTTGGCGTTGTTGTACTGAGCAAAGGCCCCGGCCTGAACATACATTTGGGTGGTTACCGCCTTCCCTTGGCGGACGCT
>JADHTD010000059.1 GCA_016776525.1 Rhodospirillales bacterium | reverse complement strand
ACCCGCATCAGCGTCGAGCGGGCCGGACCGGTCGGCAGCCTCAGCGGCTTCAAACCATTGATGGCGGTAACCCAACTGGCGGTGATCAAGCCATGAGCGGAGCCGCCAACGATACCACCGGCACCCTTTACGGCCTCGGCGTTGGCCCCGGCGACCCGGAACTGCTGACCCTGAAAGCAGCCCGCATCCTGGGGGAAGTGCCGGTGCTGGCCTATATCACGCCCGAGGGCGGCGACAGCCTGGCCCGCCGTATTGCCGCACCGCACCTGAGCGGGGGGCAGGCGGAAATCGCCATTCCCATCGCCATGAAGACCGACCCCGGACCGGGCCAGAAGGTTTACGATGAATACGCCGTCAAGCTCGATGCCCATTTGCAGGCAGGGCGTAGCGTGGCCGTGCTGTGCGAGGGCGATCCCTTTTTCTACGGCTCCTTCATGTATCTCTATGGGCGGCTGTGGAACCGCTGCCCGGTGCAGGTGGTGCCCGGCGTCTCATCCCTGATGGCGGTGCCCGCAGTTGCGGGCCTGCCGCTGGTCTCGCGGGACCAGGTGCTGACGGTCATTCCGGCAACCTTGGACGAAGCGACCCTGGAAGCCCAGCTCATGAACCCCGGTCCGGCGGTGCTCATGAAAGTGGGCCGTCACCTGGGCAAGGTAAAAACCGTGCTGGAACGGTTGGGCCTACTCAAGGCTGCCGTTTTCATCGAAAAAGCCACCCAGGAAGGCGAACGGGTTCTGCCACTGGCGACTGTGGATGCCGATGCCAAGGGCGGGGCGTTGTATTTCTCCATGATCCTGGTCGGCAAGCCATGACGGACCAAGCTTCGACGGTTGGGGTCAAGCTCCCGGAAGGGACCGTTCTTATTGTCCTGGACGCTGGCGGGCTCGCCTTGGCGCGGAAACTCCAGGGTGTCTTGCCGGGTGCTTCCGTCCATGGCCTGGCCGGGCGCGTTGAGGGGGCCGACAAAACTTTCACGGATACCATACGCCATGTGCAGGATCTGTTTGCCGCCGGGCGGCCCCTGGCCGGGATGTGCGCCAGCGGCATCCTGATCCGCGCCTTGGCCCCGCTGCTGGGCGACAAATGGCTGGAGCCGCCCGTCGTCGCCGTTGCCGGGGATGGTTCCGCCGCCGTGCCCCTGCTGGGCGGCCACCGGGGCGCCAATGCCCTGGCCCAGGTTATTGCAACCGAAACCGGCGGCACGGCGGCCCTGACGACGGCCGGTGACCTGCGTTTCGGCCTGGCCCTCGATGACCCGCCGCCCGGCTGGCGGGTGCACAACCCGGTTGCGGCTAAAGCCGTGACGGCGGCGCTGCTGGCCGGTGAGACGGTGGAGTTAACGGTGGAAGCCGGGGAGGACCGCTGGCTGACGCAGTCGGGGGCACCCTTTGCCGAACAGGGCGAAGTGTCTGCGGGCGAAGTGTCCGTGATCGTTACCGACAAGATTACCGACGGCAACGGCCGGACGTTGGTTTTGCATCCGCCGGTGCTGGCCTTGGGTGTCGGCTGCGAACGAGGCACGCAACCGGAAGAGCTCATCGCCCTGGCCGAACAGACGCTGGCAGGCGGCGGCCTCAATGCCCGGGCCGTGGCCTGTGTCGTCTCCCTCGATCTCAAAGCCGACGAAGCGGCGGTGCACGCCCTGGCCCGCCACCTGGATGTCCCGGCGCGTTTTTTCGATGCCGCCCGTTTGGAGAAAGAATCACCCCGGCTGGTCAATCCGTCGGAGGCGGTATTCGCCGAGGTCGGCTGTCATGGGGTGGCCGAGGGGGCGGCGTTGGCAGCGGCGGGCGCGGACGGCGCCTTAATCGTGCCCAAGAACAAATCAAAGCGCGCCACCTGTGCCGTTGGCCGCTCAGCGGCGGATATCAACCCAGTCGATATTGGTCAGCCCCAGGGAAAACTGACCATCGTCGGCATCGGCCCCGGCCAGGACGCCTGGCGCACACCGGCGGCGACGGCGGCGCTGCGGGAAGCCAGCGACATCGTCGGCTATGGCCTTTATCTTGATTTGATCGCCGACGTCATCGCCGGTAAGGCGCGGCATCAATCGGAACTGGCGGAAGAGGAAACCCGGGTGCGCGCCGCCCTCGACCTGGCCGCCCGGGGGCGCACCGTTGCCCTGGTCAGTTCCGGCGACGCCGGCATTTATGCCCTGGCGGCGCTGGCCTTCGAACTGCTCGACCGGGAAAATAAGGATGACTGGAACCGGCTCGATATCTCCGTGACACCCGGCATTTCGGCGTTGCAGGCGGCGGCGTCGCGTATCGGCGCCCCCTTGGGCCATGATTTCTGCACGGTGTCGCTGTCGGATTTGCTGACCCCCTGGGATGAGATTGAACGCCGCCTTAAGGCCGCCGCCGACGGCGATTTTATCATCGCGCTGTATAACCCGGTTTCCAAACGCCGCCGCACACAGTTGGTTGCGGCCCGCGATATCCTGCTGTCCGGACGGCCTCCCACAACACCCGTCGTGCTGGCCCGCAACCTGGGCCGCGACGGGGAAACGGTGGATGTCATCAGCCTGGAAGAACTGACTCCCGACCATGCCGACATGCTGACCTTGGTGCTCATCGGCAATGGGCAGACCCGCTTGATCGAACGCGGCGTCGGGCGCTGGGTCTATACCCCCCGGGGCTATGCCAAAAAAATGGAGAAGAACCCATGACTGTCCATTTCATCGGCGCCGGGCCGGGCGCGCCAGACCTCATCACCGTGCGCGGTCTGGAGCTGATCCGCCGTTGCCCGGTGGTGCTCTATGCCGGGTCGCTGGTGCCGGAAGCGGTGGTCGCCGAGGCCCCGGAGGGCGCCTGCGTCATCGACACGGCGCCGTTGCATCTGGATGAAATTATTGCCGAGATGGAGGCTGCTCATAAGGCGGGCCAGGATGTGGCCCGCGTCCATTCCGGCGATCCGTGCCTCTATGGGGCGATCGCCGAACAAATGCGGCGCCTGGACGACCTTGGCATTGATTACCAAGTGACGCCCGGCGTCCCGGCTTTTGCCGCCGCCGCCGCCGCTCTCAAGCAGGAACTGACCCTGCCGGGCATCAGTCAGACCATTATTCTGACCCGCACGGCGACCCGCAGTTCCGCCATGCCCGCCGGCGAAGACCTGGCCGAACTGGGCCGGAGCGGGGCCACCCTGGCGGTGCACCTGTCGGCCACCAACATGGCCAATGTGGTCCGGGACCTGGCGCCGCACTATGGCGCAGACTGCCCGGTGGCCGTCATCTACCGGGCCAGCTGGCCGGACGAAGTTGTGCTGCGCGGCACGCTGTCCGATATCCGCGATCATGTGAAGGAGGCCGGCATTACCCGCACCGCCCTGGTGCTGGTGGGGCGGGTGCTGGACGAGCAGGCCTTCGAGGACAGCCGCCTCTACGCCGCCGACCATCATCATGTGTTAAGGCCGAAAAAATAGATTTTTTTACGGGAGCTTGACCCCAACCCAACCGCACCCGGCATAACAATTAGGGGTCGTGTCCACCTTAAAATAAAAAGACTAAATTCTTTTTTCGATCCAGCTAATCGCCTCTTCGACGCTCTCCACCGCGTCGCCCGGTTCCCGGAACGGGCGCCTGACGATCAGCAGCTTGATGCCGCATTCCCGGGCCGCCGTGATCTTGGCCTCGGTGGCCGCCCCGCCGCTCTGCTTGGTAACGATGCAGTCGATACGGTGTTCCCGGATCAAGGCCGTTTCGCCTTCAACCGTATAAGGCGGTCGGCCGGTGATCAGGTGGTATTTTTCAATCGGCAGGGGGTCCGCCGGTTGTGTCAGCAGGCGGACCAGCATCCATACGCCTTTGACGGATTGGAACGCCTCGATTCCACCGGAACCGACAGTGAGGAAAGCCCGGAGCGAAATACGCGGCAGCAATTGGGCAGCATGCTCCAAAGTGTCGGCCTCGATATATTGTGTTTTCGGCGGCAGCCGCCAGGGCGGGCGGATCAGGTTGAGCTTCGGCACCCGGGTCTGCACACAAGCCGTATAGGCATGCGACGAGATGGCGGCGGCGAAAGGATGGGTGGCGTCAACCACCAGACCGATGCCTTCGGCTTCCAGATAGTCGGCCAGCCCGCGGACGCCGCCGAAGCCGCCGCTGCGTACCGCGCCGGGCAGGTCCTGGGACGGCATGGTGCGCCCGGCCAACGAGGAGATAACCTCGACCCGGTCCCCGAAGGCCGCCGTTGCCTGACGGGCCAGGTCGGCGCCTTCCGCCGTGCCGCCGAGGATCAAAAGTTTCCTAGTCATCGAACCCTCCGGCCCGGCCGACCTGTCGGCCCCGGCGATCATAAACGAGGATTTCCAGCGCCGTGCCGCCCGATAGCGTCGCCATGGCCACTTCCCGGGCCCGGCGGGCCACAAAATCGCCCAGCGGCAGGTTAAGCGATTGCGCCCGGCTCAAAACCTCACCCGCCGTATTGGCCGTGCGGGCGGCATCGCAGTCGCTTTCGTCGGCGCCCAGTTCGCCCAACCACCGGGCCAGGCCGTCCTTGTCCACCTCCGAGGCCGACGAATGCAGATGCAGGTGCCCCTGGGCCAGCTTGGTCAGCTTGGCGAAGCCGCCGGCCAGGGACAGTTTATCCACCGGATGCTGGCGCAGGTATTTGAGCAGTCCCCCGGCGAAATCCCCCATGTCGATCAGCGCCGTTTCCGGCAGGCCGTAAAGTGCCTGCACGGCGGACTCCGAGGTCGAGCCGGTGGCCGCCGCAATATGGGTGAGGCCGCTGGCGCGGGCCACGTCGACGCCCCGGTGGATGGCATGAATCCACGACGAACAGGAATACGGGATGACAATGCCGGTGGTGCCCAGCACCGACAGGCCGCCGATAATGCCTAAGCGTCCGTTCATGGTTTTCTCGGCCAGCGCCTGGCCGCCGGGAATGGAGATGGTAAGGATGACATCGCCGCTGCCGCCGTGGACACTCGTGCCGTTGACACTCGTGCCGTTGACACTCGTGCCGTGGGTTTCGGCCAGGGCGTCGAGGGCCGTCGTCATCATCCCCCGCGGGCCGGGGTTGATGGCCGGTTCGCCGACATCGAGGGCCAGTCCCGGCCGGGTCACCGTGCCGACGCCGTCCCCGGCCCGGAATTCGATGCCGCTGCCGGGCGGCGCCAGGGTGACGGTGGCGATAATCTCGGCGCCGTGGGTGACGTCCGGGTCGTCGCCGGCGTCCTTGATGACCCCGGCGGTGGCCGTTTCCCCGCTGAGGGCGGACCGGGAGAGGGCGAATTCGGGGGTTTGGCCGCCGGGCAGGATGATGCCGACCGGGTCCGGAAAGCGTCCTGTCAACAGGGCTTCATAGGCGCTGGCGGCGGCGGCGGTGGCGCAGGCCCCCGTCGTCCATCCCTTGCGCAGCGATTCTTTGCTGGATTGTCCGGCCATGGTCTCAATAATGTACCCCCTCGGACGCAAGTCATCTACTGTCCGTTCAACTTAAATATCAATCTCGGGACAAAGCGGCGGACGATCTATTGGAACAGGATGCGGAACTGATCAGGGCGCTGAACGAAGGCTGGGCTATCTGCCGGACCGTCGTCATCGATCACGGCGGCCTGCTGGGCAGCCTGTTCATGGCCGGACTGCTCGGCGCCGGCAGCCATTGCATCGGCATGTGCGGCCCCTTCGTGCTGGCCCAAACGGTGGCCCGCCTGGAAGAGCGCCCGGCCTCCGACATGCGGGAGTTCCACCGGCTGAGCGGCGCCCTGCTGGTGCCTTATCATCTGGGCCGCCTGACCACCTATGTTGCCTTGGGCGCCGTTGCCGGGGGCTTGGCCGGCGGCGTCACCCAGGCCGGTGGGCTCCGATGGCTGTCGGCGGCCCTGCTGGCGCTGGCCGCCCTATTGTTCCTGGCCTATGCGGTGCGCCAGATCGGTGTTGTTTTGCCGTGGCTGGCCAAGGGCGGCGAAGGCTGGTGGCAGCGCACCATCGGCAAGGGCCTGCGGCCCATATTCGAACGGCCCTGGGGCCTGCGCGGTTACGGCCTGGGGGTCGCCTTGGGCTTTTTGCCCTGCGGCCTGCTTTATGGGGCGGTTGCCGCGGCGGCGTCGGCGGGCGGTATTCTGGAAGGCGGCTTCGCCATGACCGCCTTCGCCCTGGGCACGATCCCGGCGCTTGTCGCCATCGGCTTGGCGGGCCATGTGGCGGGCCGCCAGTGGCAGGGCGTCGTGGCCCGCATTGCGCCGGTCCTGTTGTTGGTCAACGCAGGCGTCCTGATGGTTATGGCCTGGCGGCTGGTGGCCTGATATGAAAGGCGCCATGGAATCTGCTCCCGCACCCGGCCTGATTATCGCCGCGCCCAGTTCCGGCAGCGGCAAAACCGTGCTGACCCTGGGTCTGCTGCGGTACCTGGCGTCCAGCGGTGTGCAGGTGGCCTCCGCCAAGGCCGGGCCCGATTATATCGATCCCGCCTTCCATGCCGCCGCCACCGGCCGGGCTTGCCTCAACCTGGACCCATGGGCGATGGGCGACGGCAGTTTGAACCGGGCGGTGGCCCAGCTTGGCCGGGATGCGGAAATCATCGTCTGCGAAGGGGTCATGGGGCTGTTCGACGGGGCCACCATCGACAGCGGTTCGACGGCGGACCTGTCGGCGCGCACCGGCTGGCCGGTGGTGCTGGTCATCGATTCCCTGGCCCAGGGGGCCTCGGCGGCGGCCGTGCTGCGCGGTTTCGCCAGCCACCGCCCGGACGTGCCGGTGGCCGGGGTCATCTTTAACCGGGTGGCCGGAGACAAACACGCCGGGATCGTCACCGACGCCACCCGCCAAGCCCTGCCGGAGATTCCGGTGCTGGGGTGCCTGCCGCGCACCCAGGGCCTGTCGCTGCCGGACCGGCATCTGGGGCTGGTGCAGGCGGTTGAACACCCGGACCTGGAAGGGTTTATCGATAAAGCCGCCGGACTGGTCGCCCAGCATGTGGATGTTGCGGCGCTTAAGGCCCTGGCCCGGCCCTGGGAAGGGCAGGCCGAGGCCGAGGGCGGCCCGGCGATAACGCCCCCCGGTCAAAAAATCGCCGTCGCCCGCGACCAAGCCTTTGCCTTTTGTTATCCCCTGACCCTGGACGGCTGGCGGCGGGCCGGGGCGGAGCTTTCCTTTTTCTCGCCGCTCGAAAATGAAGCCCCCGTCCCCAACGCCGACGCCGTCTACCTGCCGGGCGGCTATCCGGAACTGCACGCCGGTCGGCTGGCCGGCAACCAGGGATTCCTGGACGGCCTCCGGACCGCCGCCGGGGGCGGGGCGGCGATCTTCGGCGAATGCGGCGGTTACATGGTCCTCGGCCGGGGGCTGGTCGACGCCACCGGTACCCGCCATGCCATGGCCGGATTGCTGCCCCTTGAAACATCCTTTGCCGAACGCCAACTCCATCTGGGATACCGCCGCGCCGTTCTCGGTGCCGATACGGCGGTGGGAACGACGGGGGAGGCCTACCGCGGCCATGAATTCCACTATGCGACTATTCTCGACGAAGGGCCGGGGACGCCGTTGTTCGACTGCGTCGATGCTGCGGGAAAACCTTTGGGCCCGGCGGGCCGTATCGAGGGCCGGGTGATGGGATCGTTCATTCATCTGATCGACCGGGAAACGGCTTAATGGACGCATCCGGTAAATCAAAGGCCGGTCCGGCCTTCTGGAAAACCAAGACCCTGGCCGAAATGTCCGACGCAGAATGGGAGTCGCTGTGTGACGGCTGCGCCAAATGCTGCCTGGAAAAGCTGCTTTATGAAGACACCGGCGAAATCGATTACACCAACGTCGCCTGCCGCCTGCTGGACATTAAGACCTGTCGCTGTACCAATTACGGGGAACGCCAGCGTTTCGTTCCCGATTGCGTGCAACTGACGGCGGATAATATATTCCAGTTGAAGTGGATGCCGTCCACCTGCGCCTACCGGTTGATATCGGAAGGCAAGGATATGCCGGACTGGCATCCCCTGGTCTCCGGCGATCCGAATTCCGTGCACAAAGCGCAGGCCTCGGTCCGGGGCCGGGTGGTGACGGAAGCCGATGCCGGCGACCTGGATAACCATATCGTTAAGTGGCCTGAATAATTAATGTGACCGAAAGACAGGAGACATTTGTGACCAACACGACATTCCACCTTGAAGGTGTTTTTTCCGCCGCCCTGACCCCGTTGCAGGACGACCTGTCTCCTGACCTGGATAAACTGGTCCAGCATTCGAAATGGCTGCTGACCAACGGCTGTGACGGCTTGGCGCCGCTGGGCACCACCGGCGAGGCTAATTCCTTTTCCGTTGCCGAACGGCTGACAATGATGGAAGCCCTGGCCGACGGCGGCCTTCCCATGGACAGGCTGATGCCCGGCACTGGTTGCTGCGCCATTCCGGACAGCGTCGAGCTGTGCAACAAGGCCTTGGAGACCGGCGCCGCCGGGGTGCTGATGCTGCCGCCGTTCTATTACAAGAAGCCCTCTGATGACGGCCTGTTCGCGGCTTTTTCCGAAGTCATTGAACGGGTTGGCGATGACCGCCTGAAAGTCTACCTCTACCACTTCCCCGTTATGTCGACGGTGCCTTTCAGCTATGACCTGATCGGCCGCTTGCTGGCCCGCTATCCGGATACGGTGGTCGGCATGAAGGACAGTTCCGGAGACCTGGGCAATATGACCGGCGCTGCCAAGGAGTTTCCCGGTTTCGCCGTCTTCAGCGGTTCCGACGAATTGCTGCTGCCGCACCTGAAAGAAGGCGGGGCCGGGTGCATCACGGCGGTTTCCAATGTGGCGGCGTCGATGGCCGCCGAAGTCTATGCCGCGTTCAAGAAGGGTGAGGACCCGACGGCAGTACATGAAATGCTGACCACTTGGCGCAAGAGCATCTATATCTATCCCTTGAGTATGGCGCTGAAGACCATCATGGCCCGGCATACGGGGGACAAAGGCTGGCTCAATATCCGGCCGCCGTTCGTCCAACTGACCGATGCACAGTGCGCCGAACTGTTCGCCGCCCTGGACGCCACCGACTACCACATACCATCGGCAGCATGATCTGGCGGGCCTCCAAAAAGAAACAAGCCATAGAGCCGGAAGGCCCGGTCACCGTTGACCTGCGCGGCCGCCAAGTAGAATTGCAGGTGCGCCGCAATCACCGGGCGCGGCGCATCAACCTGCGAATCGATCCGTCGGCGGGCGGCGCCGTCCTCACCTTGCCCCTGGACGCCCCCCTGGAAGAAGGCATCGGCCTGGCCCGACAGAAGGCCCACTGGCTGATCTCCCGCCTGGATGCCCTGCCGCCGCACATTCCCTTTACCGATGGCGCCGAGGTGCCGGTCCTGGGCAGGCCGCACCGGGTCCGCCATCTGCCCGGCCGCCGGGGCGTGGTCCGCTCCGAAGACGGTGAACTGCTGGTCAGCGGCCGCCCCGAACACTTGTCCCGGCGTCTGGTGGACTGGCTGCGCCAGGAAGCGAAACGCCAGATCGTTCCCCGGGCCGAAGCCAAAGCCGCCCTCATCGACCGCCGGGTCGGCCGCATCACCGTCCGCGACACCCGGTCCCGCTGGGGGTCGTGTTCGGCCAACGGCAACCTTTCCTTCTGCTGGCGGCTGGTGATGACGCCGGAAGACGTACTCGATTACGTCGTCGCCCATGAAGTGGCGCACCTGAAATACCGCAGCCACGGGCCGCGCTTCTGGCAGACAGCCGGTAAGCTGACCCGGGATATGGAGGAAGCCCGCGCCTGGCTGCTGCAACACGGCGAAACCCTGCACCGCTACGGCTGATTTCCCCTTTTTACTTTGACCGCAAGCTTCGGATAGAAATCCCCGCTCAGCCTGCTACCATCCGGGCATGATGGATCAACAAACCAACCCCGCCAGCGACGACGACCTGTGGCAGGTCGTAGAGGACCGCAACGGCACCTTTGACGGCGATTTCGTCTATGCGGTGCGCTCGACGGGCATCTACTGCCGCCCGTCGTGCCCCAGCCACCGCCCGCAGCGCCGCCAGGTGCGCTTCTTCCCGTTGCCGGAACTGGCGGCCCAAGCGGGTTTCCGGGCCTGCAAGCGGTGCCGTCCCGAAGACGCCGAGCCCCGGAATCCGTCCGTCGATATTGCCCGCCGGGTCTGCCGCCTGCTGGCAGAAGAAGGCGAGGGTTTGCCGACCCTGAAGGACTTAGGCCTGGCGGTCGGGGTCAGTCCCTATCACCTGCAACGGGTTTTCAAGCGCATCGTCGGCATTACCCCGCGGCAATATGCGGAAGCCCTGCGCCTGGGGCGGATCAAGGAGGAACTGCGCAACGGCGAGCCGGTGGCCCAGGCCCTCTACGGAGCTGGGTACGGGTCGCCGAGCCGCCTCTATGAAAAAGCCCCGGGGCAATTCGGCATGACCCCGGCCTCCTATGCCAAGGGCGGGCGCGGTGCGCGCATCGCCTATGCCCTGGGCGACAGTTCGCTGGGCCGGGTTCTGGTGGCGGCGACGGACAAAGGGATTTGTGCCGTCAGCCTCGGCGACCGTGACCGGCAGCTGACGGATGAATTGCACCGGGATTTCCCCGCCGCTGAAATCATTAAAGAAGACGGCGCCTTAAGCGAGTGGGTGGAGGCCGTGCTGCGCCTCCTCAACGGTGAAGAGCCGCATGTGGACCTGCCCCTGGATGTGCAGGCAACCGCTTTCCAGCGCCAGGTCTGGCAACGGCTGCAGGCAATACCCTTCGGCCAGACCCGGTCTTACGGCGACATCGCTACCGATCTCGGCAAGCCGGGATCGGCCCGCGCCGTCGGCCAGGCCTGTGGCGCCAATCCGGTGGCCGTGCTCATTCCCTGTCACCGGGCCGTCGGCCAAGGGGGCAAGGTCACCGGTTATCGCTGGGGGACGGATCGCAAACGGAAAATCCTCGAGCGGGAAAAGGAGACGCCGTAATGGTTCTGATCAATCTATGGGCGCACCTGTGTGAAACCCTGTACCTGTGGTTCCAGCGTTCCCGGCAACGCCGCCTGTTGATGAAGCTTGATGACCGTCTGCTGAAGGATGTCGGACTCAACCGCGGACAGGCCGACAGCGAATTTTCTAAGTGGCCCTGGCAGGCCTGACTCTTCGACGGGTTTGGACAAGAACCGGCAGGCTCCCTATCATTGCCGGGACCGGCAACCGGAAGAACGGCAGTGTCCATGAAACAGGCCCAGGAAACGCTCAGCATCGAAACCCGCGGACAGGGGCTTTATGAAGTCACCGGTGAAGTTGCCGGCTGGATTGCCCGCCAGGGCATCACCACCGGCCAGTTGACGATTTTCTGCCAGCATACCAGTGCCTCGCTGACCATCCAGGAAAACGCCGATCCCGATGTGCAGCGGGACCTGGAAACGTTTTTCCAAAGATTGGTCAAAGAAGATCCGTCGCTGTACCGCCACACCGTCGAAGGGCCGGA
>JADHTD010000058.1 GCA_016776525.1 Rhodospirillales bacterium | reverse complement strand
GACCAGATCGTCGCCCTGGCGCTTCAGGGCATCCCGCATGATGTCGGCCTGCGCCGCCGCCCGTTCCGTCCGCTGGGTCAAATCCTGGGAATATCCGTGCATGACCTCAGCGCTGGCCCGGACCTCTTGGGAGGCATCTTCCGATGAATTGATAAGCGACGACAGGCGTTCGCCGAGGGCTTCTCCGACCTGATCGGCCCGCATCGTTGTTTCCCGGGCGGCAAGGGTCATGTCTTCGGTCTGTTTGGTAAAGCTTTCGGTTGCCTCGCGGGCGCGTTCCGTGACGTCCAGGGAAACCTCGGACAAATCCTCGCTGCGTTGCCGCAGAACGTCGGCCAGGGATTCAGCGCGGGCCGAAGCCCGGTCCGAAGAAGCGGTCAGTTCGTGGGAATGACGGCGTAACAGGTCGCCGACCTCATGGGCACGTGCAGCAGCTTTTTCGGAAGAGGATTGCAGGTCTTCGGTCTGCCGGCGCAGGACTTCGGCAATAGCCTGGGCACGCAAATCGGCATCTTCGGAGACCCGGGCCAGATCCAAAGTCCGCTGGCGGACCGTGTCGGTAACCGCTTGTGCCCTTTTTGCCGCTTCGTCCGACGCCAAGGTCAGTTCGCGGGCCTGCCGGCGCAGGGCTTCGTTGATCTCGTGCAGGCGGCTTTCCGTTCGGTCCGACGGAAAAGCCAGACGCCGCAGGTGCCAGCGCAGAGCCGCCGTTTCATGTCGCATCATGCGGCCCCGCTCGAAGAAAGCGACAACCATCCACAACAGGGCCAGCGGCGTCAGCAAACCAGCGGCCATGCCGCCCAGTTCATGGGGAAGAAGTCCGCCGAGGTCGCTCCACTGCAATTGTTCGCGGATAAAGGAAACAGCAACCGCCAGCCAGACGGCGCTCAGCACCAGACCGGCAACGGTCAACAGGCGGTATTTCAGGTAAAAGGGCGGCGACCACTTGTCGTCGAGAAAGCTTTCCTCATCCGGAATCTCCGGGGTGGTCTTACTCCCCGGTTGGATATCGTCCGCTCCCAAAGCGCCGTCAAGACCGGCTTCCAGGGGATCGCTGTTGTCGATACCTTGTTGCGGATTTTTTTCAACCATAGCCCGTCCCTCGTCTCCTCGGCGTGGCGTTGAGTGCGCCCCGCCTTCAGCCCCTCACTTCCGCCCCGATATATCTTCCGGGGCAGGACTGGGAATGATACACCATCCACATTTAGTCGGCAAACGGCGAAAACATACAAAATATGGGAACCGGAACGGTCCGGTGTGGATAATGTTGTGGATAAACTGTGTATCGTAACCGGTATCCAGGACCGCAAGCGGCTGAAAAATCGCCACCCTACAGCCGTCTAAAACATGTGCTGGCCGCCGGTAACCCATATTTCGGTGCCGGTAACGTAACTCGAATCTTCGGAACACAGGTAATAAATGGCGCTGGCGACATCCTTCGGCTCGCCCATACGGTCGAGAGGGATGCGCGGGATCAGGGCTTCGTATTCGGGCTGGATCATTTCGGTTTCAATCTCACCGGGGGCCACCGCATTTACCCGCACGCCGAGGGCGGCAAATTCATTGGCCATTTCACGGGTCATCGCCGATAGGGCGGCCTTCGAAATGGAATAGGCCGATCCGGCAAAGGGGTGTATGGCATGGCCGGCGATGGAGGTGATGTTGACGATCGCCCCCTTTCCTTTGTGTAAGGCCGAGGCAAAGCCCCGGGAAAGTTTCAGCGGCGCATAGAAATTGAGGTCGAAGACCTCGCGCCAAGCATCCAAATCGCCGTTGAGACAGCCAAGGCGTTCCTTGAACGGCGTTTTCGGCGACATCCCTGCATTGTTAACTAGGCCGTGCAGCGGTCTGTCACCGAGGGCTTCGTTGGCCTTTTCGACAAAATTGGCGAGACTGTCCGCATCGCCCAGGTCGGTGGCGATGTGCGTCGTCCAATTGCGGTCGCGCTGGCATTCGGGCGGCGTCTCTTCACGCGAACAGGTGATGATCTGCCAACCGCGTTCCAGGAAGTAAACCGCCGTCGAATGGCCGATGCCGCGGCTGGCTCCGGTAACGATAACCGTTTTTCGTTGTTCGTTCATGTAGGGAAATTAGCAGGTTATTACAGCCCTGTCATACCCGGGAAAGCCGCTTATTATAGTTTCATGTGTATTCAGTTCGAACAGGCCGCCGATCGCAAAACCATCGTCGAACGGTTTCATCTGGTTTTACCGACCGAGATGCCGGACCGGGATGAATTCCGACCCACCAACGAGGCCCTGATCATCGATACCGGAACTGAAACTCCTGGTAGTCCAAGAAGCCGCTTGCTGGCCTGGGGCATCCCGGCCCCCTGGGACGGTAAGCCCCTGGTCAACGCCCGGTCGGAAACCCTGACCGAAAAGAAAACCTTCAGTCCCTTACTGGAAAACCGCTGCCTAGTTCCGGCCACCGCCTATTTCGAATGGCGTAAGGACGGCCGCCTCCGTTTCAAGAACCGCATTACCCCCCGGAATAACGGCATCGTCGCCTTTGCCGGGCTCTACAGCGAACACACTTTCACCGTCATTACATGCAACCCGGCAGCGGAAATCGCCGCCGTCCACAATCGCATGCCGGTGATCCTGGAAGAAGATACGGAAAAACTGTGGCTCGACCGGTCACGTCCCTTCGCCGAGGTCGCCGACCTATTATCACCCTACGGCAACAACCGGCTGACCGCCGTTGAAGAAACACCGCCGAAACCTAAACAACCGGATTTGTTCTCATAGAAACTAATGCGACATCAAAACCGGTATTTGTGCCGCCGACAGGACATGCCGGGTAACACCACCCAGGATCAATTGGCGCAGCCTCGAATGGGTATAGGCCCCCATCACCAGCAAATCGGAACCGGCGCATTTCTCCAGAAGCGCCTCGCCAACCGACTGATTGGACTGTGACAGGGTCTGAGTGCCGGCGCTGATGCCATGCCAGGCCAGATAGGCAGCCAGTTCACTTGCCGCCGAGACCGGGGTCCGGTCGGTATCGGCCGTCACCACCGTCACCTGTTCGGCACCGGCAATAAAGGGAATGGCGGCGGAGACGGCGCGGGCCGCTTCTGGGCTGCCGTTCCAGGAAATGGTAATTTTCCTGCCGATTGTTTCCGGTATAGAGGAAGGCGCTACCAGAACCGGCCTGCCGGATTCAAAGAGGGCCGCATTCAGCGTCAAGGTGGCCGAAGCTTCCCATTCCTCTCCATTGCGCCCGATGACGATCAGGTCATGCAGGCGGCCCCGCCAGGCTGTCGCTTCATCCTCGCGGCCGATATCCTCGACCCAGGAAACGGTGGGTTCCGTAGAGCCGGAAGCTTGATCCTTTTCGGCAAACCCGAAACGGCCGCGAAAATCTTCGTAAACGGCCTTGGCCCGGGTGGCCCGATCGCTGCCTTCTTTTTCAGCCAGGTCGATCATTTCTTCGATCATCGTTCCCGACATGCCTTCGCCGAGCAAAGGTACGGATTCCTTCGGGTCCGGCCGCATATGCAGGACCGTGATATGCGCTGACTGGCTGCCTGCGGCCTTGAAACCGGCTACCATCGCCGGGTGATCCCCTCCAGCGCCGTCAAGGGGTATGAGTATCGATCTGATTGCCATGGTTGCCTCCTAGATCGGATCAGGATTGATTGGAGCCAGTCTCCAGATTCAATCAATCCTGTAAATCCGCTCGATTTTTTAAATCAGAGCAGTGTAACCGGATTTTCAGATCATCTAGAGTGATTTCAAAAATCCGGAGCTGCTCAGTCGCTTATGGTGCCGTCCCCCTGCATCCCCAATGCTCACACCCAAGGTATTTCTTTTAAGTTCTTATAATAATACACGAAATTGAACGAGTCCGGTATGATTCCTGTCAATTGGCGGCACGTTTAACTTGCAACGCCTGCAAACCTGCTTCCAGGGTCGCCTGACGGCTGCCGCTGCTGTCGATGCGGGTCCAATCGATTTCTCCCAGGTCGTAGTCCAATTGCTGATTGAGCACTTCCACCGTCGCATCGGACGGATTGTGGCGTCGTTTGGCAACCCGTTCGGCCATGATCTCCGGGGCAGCTTCCAACCACAGACCGTCGAAAGGCACATCGGCCTGCCGGGCAATGTCCGCCACCCGTTGACGCTGGCCGGGACGGGCGAAGACGGCATCGGCAATCACCGTGTGACCGGCGGCGACTCCATTGCCGACTTCTTCGTAAAGGGTGTCGTAAGTCCGTTCCGTCATCTCTTTGGAATAACCTTCCTGTCCCAGGCGCTTTAGCGGCGAAACCCCGGCCAAACGTTTGCGGATGGTGTCGCTGCGCAGAACGCGGGCGCCGGGTGCGCCCCCCAGGAATGGCGCCAGAACGCGCCCCAAACGGGACTTGCCGCTGCCCGACAAGCCCCCGACGGCGACCAGCCGCGGCGACGGCGGCGATAGATAGGACACAGCCGAATTCAGATAGGCCCTGGCATCCCGGGTCAACGCGGCGGCTTGAACCGGGTCGCTGTGGGCCTTCGAGGCCGCCGCCCCGACATGGGCGCGAATGGCGGCCCGCAGGCTCAGGAACAGCGGTATGACACCGAGGCCGCCGCCGTCGCCGGTAACATCCAGATAGCGGTTGAAGACGATATTGGCCTGCTGGCGGAGCCCTCGGTGGTCGAGGTCCATTATCAGGAAGGCAAGGTCGTATAGAACATCGATAAAGGTGAAAAAATCGTTGAATTCGATGGCGTCGAACAAGGTCGGTTGCCCGTCCGCCAGGAAAATATTGCGCAGGTGCAAATCTCCATGGCAACGCCGCACACAGCCGGCACTGCGCCGGGTGTCAAGCAAGCCCGCCTGCTCCTCGACGGCTGCCAGCGTGTTGTGGTTGAGACGTCCAACTGTGGCATCATCGAAAATATCACGGCCATAATCGGCAAAACACTGGGCGTTGTTTTCGGCGATGGTCTGCACCGCGCCGCTGCCGCCGCCATCGGCATGAACCTTTGCAGTTTTATGGAAACCGGCAATACGGTCAGCCAGGACCTCCATCAGGTGGCGATCGAGCCCGTCCCGTTGGGCCAGCCGGTCGAACAGGGTTTCCTCATCGAAGCGGGCCATTTCAACCAGCCAGTCGATGGCGCCCCCGGGCCCGTCCAAGGCCAACGAACCATCCACCTCACGGGTCACGGCCCGCACACCCTTGTAGAGGTCCGGCGCCGTCAGCCGGTTGATGCGGACTTCCGCCTCGCAGGCCTGTTGGCGCAAGGTAGCGGTGGAAAAATCCAGATAAGGGAATTTGACGGCGCGTTTCAGCTTAAAAACCCGCTCACCGGCCAGAAAAATGACCGAGATATGGGTTTCCGCCGTTTCCACAGCGTCGCTGATGCCATGGGTTTGGGGTCGGGACAGGAAATCAATGATTTCTGTTTGCAGGTCGTCAGCCAAGGATGCATCCCTCTTTTATCCGGAACCGTTCGAGCGGCTCCTTATCAGTCATTGGGAAAAGTCTACACCAGTGTTTGACGGCAATGGTTGTCCGGCATCAAAAATCCTGGCGGGGTTCGTCGATGCCTTCCGGATCCTCATGGATGATGACTTCGGACCGTGGGAAGGCTTTCATGAGGGAGACCATGACCTCGTCGGCTATTTCGTGGGCCCGCATCAACGGCATTTCCCCATCCATCTCCAGATGCAACTGGATAAAGGTTTGTGTTCCCGATGAACGGGTCTTCAGGTCATGCACATCATGAACGTCTGCATGTTCACAGGCGATGTCGATGATCCGCTGGCGATCTTCGTCGGGGAGTTCCCGGTCCATCAGCACCTGATAGGCCTCATGCCCGATCTGCCAGGCACCCCAAACGATATAGGCGGCAATGGCGATGGCGAACAACGGATCGGCGTAGGTCCAGCCCATCTGGGTGGCCAGGATCAGGGAGGCGACGACACTGATATTGACCAGCACATCCATCTTGTAGTGCATGGAATCGGCGCTGATGGCGACCGAACCGGTCTTCACCACAACATATTTCTGGAACCCGACCAGCAACAGGGTCAGCGCGATCGACACCCCCATGACGATGATTCCGATATCCATATTGGCGATCACCTGGGGGCGGACCAGCCGTTCTCCGGCCTCAATAAACAAAAACAGTGCCGAGCCGCAGATAAAGGCCGCCTGGGCCAGTCCGGCCAGTGATTCCGCTTTGCCATGGCCGAATCGGTGTTCCTCGTCGGCCGGTTGCAGGGAATGGCGGACGGCTACCAGATTGATCAGGGAAGCCCCGGCATCAAGCAGGGAATCGATCAGGGTCGACAATAAACTGACCGAATCGGTGGCCAGCCAGGCGGCAAATTTAGCGGCAATAAGGATGCTGGCAACCGTCACCGAGGCATAGGTCGCCAGTTTCATCAGGCGTCCGGCCTGTTCCATGTTGAGGCCGCTATGGGCTTCCTCAAGGGCTATTTCGGGTGGTGTAATCTGATGCATCAAATAGGTTCCCGCCGGACTTTAAGGATAAAGCCGTTCAGTCGTCCAGCCGTCTTCGCTGCGACTATACACTACCCGGTCATGCAGGCGGTATTTCTGATCCTGCCAAAACTCAAACTGTTCCGGCACCAGACGGAATCCGGACCAATAACCCGGCCTAGGAACCTCACCGACATTGAATTTGGCGGTGAATTCAGCGATTCGTTTCTCAAACTCAAAGCGGCCTTTCATCGGTTTCGATTGAATGGACGCCCAGGCCCCGATCTGGCTCAGCCGGGGGCGGCTGGCAAAATATGCATCGGCTTCTTCATCACTGACCGTTTCGACGACCCCATCGGCACGCACCTGGCGGCGCAGGGATTTCCAGTGACAGCAGATCGCCGCACGGGGATTTCCCTCAAGCTCACGGGCCTTGCGGCTGCCCAGGTTGGTATAAAAAACGATTCCCCGCTCATCGAGCCCCTTGATCAGCACCATGCGCACGGTTGGACGCCCGTCCGCCGTCGCCGTTGCCAGCGCCGTTGCCGTCGGGTCGTTGGGTTCCGATTTCTCGGCCTCCGCCATCCACTCCTGAAAAAGTGAAAACGGAGATTGGCTCTTGGTGACAGTCTTCATATCCATGCGTTAATATAAACGTAGAGGATTCGCAATTACTATGACTTATGATTATCTTTGAAACTAGGGAAGGTTTTGCATCTTCCTGACGTTTTAAGCAACACTCAACCGGAGGAGATTTACATGCTTGTCAAACGTTTCGCCTCCGCCGCCCTCGCCGTTCTGCTGTTGTCCGCCTGCACCGAGGGACAGGAAAAGCAGCAACTCGGCACCATCATCGGGAGTGGACTCGGCGCTTTGGTGGGATCCCAAATCGGCAGCGGCAAAGGCAAACTGGTCGCCGTCGCCATCGGCGCTGTCGCCGGCGGCTGGGCCGGCAACCAACTCGGCAAACAGTTGGACGAGAAGGACAAGGCCCTGGCAGAGCAAACCGCCCAGACCAGCCTCGAACATAACCAGACAGACCAGACATCGACCTGGCGGAATCCGGATTCCGGTCATTCCGGCAGCTACACGCCGACCAAAACCTATAAATCCGCAGACGGCGAGGACTGCCGGGAATTTGAAACCACGGTTACCGTCGACGGCAAGATCGAAAAAGCCATGGGCCGCGCCTGCCGCCAACAGGACGGCAGCTGGCAGATCGTTTCCTAGAAGAACCGGCGCCGCACCGCATGAAAGACCCTTATACAGTTCTTGGTGTAGCGCGCGGCGCCAGCCAGGATCAAATCAAGAAGGCCTTCCGCAAACTGGCCCGGGAACGCCACCCTGACAGCAACCAGGACGACCCCTGGGCGGAAGACGGCTTCAAAGAGCTCACTGCCGCTTACGACCTGTTGTCCGATGCCGATCAGCGGGGCCGCTATGACCGGGGCGAGATCGACGCCGCCGGCAACCAGCGCCGCCCCGGTGGCTGGAACGGTCCGGGCGGTCAGAAACGGCGTGGCAATCCCTTTGAAAACATCTTCCGCCAGCGTAAAGCGCGCGGCGGCGATAGCGTCAGAGTCAAAGGAGCCAATGTTTCCTACTCCCTGAAAGTATCCTTCGATGACGCCATGGCGGGGGCCCGTAAACGGGTCAGCATGACCAACGGCAAACGTCTCGATGTGGCCATTCCCCCAGGCACCGAAAGTGGACAAATCCTGCGTCTTAAAGGACAGGGCATGCCCGGTATCGGCGGCGGCGCCGACGGTGATGCCCATGTCGAAATTCTGATCGAAGACCATGCCCTGTTCACCCGCAGGGGCAACGATATCCATATCGAGATGCCGGTGACCCTGCCGGAAGCCGTGCTCGGCGGTAAGATCGAAGCGCCAACCATCGACGGCATGGTCTCGGTGACCGTTCCCAAAGGCTCCAACACCGGCACCGTGCTGCGCCTCAAAGAAAAGGGCGTCAAAGGCCCGGGAGCCTCCCGTGGCGACCAGTACGTGGAACTTAAGGTGGTGCTGCCGGAAACGCCGGATAAGGAACTGGCTGATTTCCTCAAACGCTGGGAAAAGCGCAACCCCTATGAGGTCAGGCCGAAGAAGGCGCCGACGGACTAGCCTTTGCCTCCGTCAGTTGCATGAGATGCCCCTTGAGGTCGCAGAGCGCCGCCGTCACCACCGCCCCCAGCAGGATTACCGCCCATGACAGGTACATCCAGGTCAGAAAAACCGGCAGCGCCGAAAGCGTGCCGTAAATCGCCTTGTAGGTCGGGAAATAGACCAGATACAGCCCGAAGCCCCAGCGCAATCCGGAGAACAACAGACCGGCGACCAGTGCCCCGATAAACGCATAACTCCAGCGCACCGGACGCGAAGGAATCATCTTGTAGGCAAAGGCAAAACCGATCATGACGATCAGCGCCGGCCCCAGCCGCGCCAGCCGCCCGAACAACCCGGAGAAGGCGTCGACTTCGTAGACCCGGGTCAAGGCCATGATATAGGTGGCCAGGGAAAAACTGCCGACCACCACCACCGGCCCCAGGATTAGGACGCCCAGATAGATCAACACCCGCTTCCATACCGGCCGGCGGCGGATCACCTTGAAAATGGCGTTAAAACCGGAAAAAATCGTGTTGATCAGCATGATGGCAACAACAGCCAAGCCGATGATGCCGAATTCGGTCATGCCGCGGGCATTGTTGATGAACCCGATCAATTGGTCGGTCAGGGCATAGCTGGTTTCCGGTACGAAGTTATCGACCATGTAAATGAGAACCTCGTAGCGCATCTCTTCGAA
This sequence comes from Rhodospirillales bacterium, assembly GCA_016776525.1. Lineage (GTDB taxonomy): Bacteria > Pseudomonadota > Alphaproteobacteria > Rhodospirillales > JADHTD01 > JADHTD01. Next base: position 2,177 of record JADHTD010000058.1, on the reverse strand, counting down.
CATGGGAAAAACGGCCAATATGGCGAAACAGATAGCCGCCACCGGCACCAAAGCCAGCAACGAGGTATAGCTCAGCGATGCGGCCATGCGCATGCAGCCGATCTCGGCAAAGCGCTGCCAGGAAAGCCGGGCAAAGGCCCGCAAGGCGTCGATTCGCTTAAACGTCGCTTCAATTTCGGAAACCGAATGGTCCGGCATCCTCTTTATCTCCCTTTCCACCGGGATTTTGCCCCAACGGATTGACGGCTCATCCCCCATCATATATGAGCCGGTTGTAAATGCCAGATGCAGCAACCAATGGCGGTTACCGCCGGTGACGTTTTATGTACGATACTGCAAATAAAGCATAATTTGTTTTTGCAGGTGCTAAATCGTACACTGTGAACATAGACCGTTTTTACAAGTGCAAATCGAGGAACCGATGACCAACGCGACACCGCTCATGGCCGGAAAAAAAGGCCTTATCATGGGGGTTGCCAACAATCGTTCGATCGCCTGGGGAATCGCCCAAGCCGCCCATTCCCATGGAGCAGAACTGGCCTTCACCTATCAGGGTGAAGCCTTAAAGAAACGGGTCGAGCCCCTGGCCGGAGAGCTAGGTTCGGACTTGGTGCTGCCGTGTGACGTCACCGATGCTGCCAGCATGGATGCCGTCTTCAAAACCCTTGCCGATACCTGGGGCAAGCTCGATTTCGTCCTGCATGCCATTGCCTATTCCGATAAAGAAGAATTGAAGGGAAGGTACGTCGACACGACGGCCGAGAATTTCGACCTGACCATGAACGTCTCGTGTTATTCCTTTACGGCTGTCTGCCAACGGGCGGCAGCGCTGATGCCCGATGGCGGCAGCCTGCTCACTCTGACCTATCTGGGCGCCGAGCGGGTGATTCCGCATTACAATGTGATGGGTGTCGCCAAGGCCGCTTTGGAGGCCAGTGTGCGGTATCTGGCCGCTGATTTAGGCGGCGACAACATCCGCGTCAACGCCCTCTCGGCCGGACCGATGAAGACGCTAGCGGCCAGCGGCATCGGCGACTTTCGCTATATCCTAAAATGGAACGAGTTGAACTCTCCCTTGCAACGCAACGTCACCCTGGAAGATGTCGGCGGCGCCGGGCTCTATCTGTTGAGCGGCCTTTCCGGCGGCGTCACCGGCGAAGTCCACCATGTCGACAGCGGTTACCACCTGGTTGGCATGAAGCGGGTCGATGCCCCCGACATTTCCACCATCTAGAGCACCCATCGATGTCCCATAACACTTTCGGCCACCTGTTCCGTTTTACCACCTTCGGCGAAAGCCACGGATTCGCCATCGGCTGTGTGGTCGACGGCGTGCCGCCGCGTTTGGAACTAAGCACCGAAGACATCCAGTTTTATCTGGAACGCCGGCGGCCGGGACAATCGAAATTTACCACCCAGCGCAAGGAACCGGACCTGGTGCAGATTCTATCCGGCACCTTTGAAGGCAAGACCACCGGCACGCCCATCGGCCTGTTGATCATCAACGAGGATACCCGTTCCAAGGACTACGACGATATCAAGGACAAGTTCCGCCCGGGCCATGCCGATTACACCTACCTCGAAAAATACGGTATCCGCGATTACCGGGGCGGTGGCCGCTCCAGTGCCCGGGAAACAGCCATGCGGGTCGCCGCCGGGGCCATCGCGCGTAAGGTGCTGGGCGACGCCATCCAGGTGCGGGGCGCCCTGGTGCAGATCGGCCCGCATAAGATCAACCGCGACAACTGGGACTGGGACGAGATTGAAAACAACCCCTTTTGGTGCCCGGATGCCGAAACGGCGGCCACCTGGGAAAGTTACCTGGATGATGTCCGCAAGGCGGGCTCCAGCACCGGCGCCGTCGCCGAGGTTGTAGTCACCGGCGTACCGGCCGGGCTGGGTGCGCCGATATACGGCAAACTGGACGCTGACATCGCCAGTGCCCTGATGAGCATCCCGGCAGCCAAGGGCGTTGAGATCGGCAACGGCTTTGGGGCCGCCGAGATCAGCGGTGAAGATAACGCCGACGAGATGCGCATGCAGGATGGTAAAACAACCTTCCTCAGCAACAATGCCGGCGGCATCCTGGGCGGCATTTCCAGCGGCCAGGACGTCATCGCCCGGGTTGCTTTCAAGCCGACCAGTTCGATCCTCAGCCCGAGGCGCACCGTCAACGA
>JADHTD010000057.1 GCA_016776525.1 Rhodospirillales bacterium | reverse complement strand
GGACTCCACCTCGGCTTGGGAAAGATCGGTGTGTTCGGGTTCGACCTGACGCCGGTCCTGCCCGTTGAAATTCGCCATTTTCTGACGCCGCCGGCAGGGGCCGTAGTAAGTATTGATTTTGACGAAGGGGCGCGGCCGCTCGATGACGCTGACCATCCGCGTATAAAGCGACTTTGCCGAAATCGGTTTGGCAATGAATTCATTGACCCCGGCATCGCGGGCTTCCATGACCCGGTAGAATTCCGTGTGCCCGGTCAGCATAATGATCGGCACGAAGGGATTGGGGGAATCCTTGGCGCTGCGGACCATGCGCGTGAAATCGATACCGTCCAGCGGCTCCATCACCCAATCACAGATAATCAGGTCGGCATCAAACGTCCGCATAACCTTGAAAGCGTCGGCGCCGTCATCGGCTTCACGGATTTCACGGATGCCAAGGGAATGCAGAACCTGGAGAACGATCAAACGCATGTTCTTATTGTCATCAACGACCAAAATTTTGAGGCCGTTCAGAACATATGAAGGCAATTCCACCAAAAAAACCTCCCCGATTTGGGCCAACCGTCCGGACCTTCCGGGCCCGGCGTCCTTTCGCCGCGGTTGCCGTCCAAACTTTGTTTTTTTAATCCGGCGTTACGGACTAACCATGCCTTATAACATACAGTGATGTGTATAAAAAACGGCAATTTATACCAACAAGGAGGGAGTGTGGCACTCCTTCCTGACAATCTCCTGACGAATTTCCATTGGAAGGATTTGGGGTGTATAGAAGGGTTTGGGGTGAACGGCGCTGAGCCATGCCTCTGATTACCCGGTGGCATGGCAACGATAGCGCACCTCCTGCCGGAAGCAGCCAAGTGCCCCGACCGGTCAGTCCTGACGGATGACTCTTTCCTCCGGGAAGCGGATTTGGACCCGGGTGCCCTCCCCCTTACGGCTATCAATGCTGAGTTTGCCGCCGTGCAATTCGACCAGGGATTTGGTGAGGGGCAAACCGAGGCCGGAGCCTTCAAAGCGCCGGGCCAGTGAACTGTCGACCTGGCCGAAGGGACTAAGCGCTTTTTCAAGGTCATCCGCATCCATGCCGATGCCTTCATCCCGGACCTCGAACACCAGGAAACCGTCCCCGTCCAGATACGCCGCCAACGCCACGTGCTTGCCGCCGGGGGTGAATTTAACAGCATTGGTCAGCAGGTTGATGAGGATCTGTTTGACCCGGCGTTCGTCGGCATATAGCGCCGGCAGGCCGTTACATTCCTGCATGTCCAGCAACACCCCCTGATTTTCGGCCCGGGGCCGCACCAAGCGCAAGGATTGTTCGCTGAGTTCCTGAATATTGAGATGTTCTTCGTGCAATTCGACCTTGCCGGCCTCAATCGCCGAAACATCCAGAATATCGTTAATCAGCTCCAGCAGGTGGCGGCCGGAGGCATGGATATCGGTAAGGTAATCCAGGTATTTTTCATTGTCGATCGGCCCGAACATTTCTTTCACCATGGTGTCCGAGAAGCCGATAATGGCGTTCAGGGGGGTGCGCAGTTCATGGCTCATGCTGGCCAGGAATTCACTTTTGGCCTTGTTAGCACTATCGGCCTGCACCTTGGCGACCATGATGTCGGCCTGGGTCCGCTTAAAGTCGGTAATATCCTGAACGATACCGGTAAACAGCCGCTGATCCCCCAATTGCAATTCGCTGACGGCCAGGGATATGGGGAAAACGGTGCCGTCCTTGCGTTGCCCCAACACTTCACGGCCCTGGCCGATGATCTGGGCCTTGCCGGTCTCCCGGTAGGCACTGAGATAGCCGTCATGTTTGGCGCTATCGGGTTCGGGCATGAGGACCTTGACGTTCTTACCGATCAACCCCCCCGGTTTGTAGCCGAAGGTTTTTTCCGAAATGGAGTTTGCCGACTGGATGATGCCGTTCTCATTGATGGTGATGATACCGGCCAGGGCCGTATCGAGAACCCGGCGGAACCGCTCTTCCTGTTCGCGCAGCACCTGTTCGGTACGGCGACGTTCCTCGACTTCGCTTTCCAATTGCCGGGTGCGTTCATAAACACGCAATTCCAGCTCGTCGCGGGCTTTTTCCAGGGCCTCCAGGGCATTCACCCGCTTGCTGATGTCGTGCACCAAGGCGATTGAGTAATCGACATTGCCATCCGCCTTCCGCACGCAACGGACCGATATGCTGATGTGAATGATTTTGCCGTCCTTGCGGATATAACGTTTGTCGAGGGTGTAGCTGTCGATCTCGCCGGCCAGCATTCTTTTATTTATGACGAGTTGGTCCTGTAGATCATCCGGGTGGGTAAAATCAGTCCACTTGAGATTTTTTAACTCTTCCCGGCTATAACCCAGGATGTCGCAAAACTTATCGTTAATTAGAATCAATCCCCTATCCGGCGTCGAGATGGCGATGCCGACCATGCCCAATTCGAAAATATGGCGGACCTGTTCTTCCGCCTTTACCCGTTCGGTGATGTCGTGAATAAGGCCGACGAAGTAATCCGGGCTTCCGTCCTCCTTGCGGACACAGCGCGCCGACAGGCTGGCATGGACGATCTCACCGTCCTTGCGGATGAACCGCTTGTCGTGTGAAAAACCTTCAATCTCTCCGGACATGCTTTTTTTGAAATGTTCAACATGATTTTCCAAGTCATCGGGGTGAGTCAGGTCCTCCCAGCAACGCCCCTTTAGTTCTTGGCGCGAATAACCCAGAATTTCGCAGAGCCTGTCGTTGAAATTAATCCATTGTTTTTCCGGGTTGGTAAACGATACGCCAACCAAGCCCAGATCAAAAATATGGCGAATCTGTTCTTCCGCTTTCACCCGTTCGGTGATGTCCTGCTGAAAGGAAATAACATAGTCCGGGCTGCCGTCCGGCTTGCGCATGAACCGGACGGAAATGTGGGTATGGATGACCTCTCCGTCCTTGCGGATATAGCGTTTGTCCATGGAATAGCTGTCGATCTCGCCGGCCATGGCCCGGTTAAATGTCTCCAGATTTTTGGCGATGTCGTCGGGATGGGTCAGTTCCTCCCAGGTCAGCTCGGCAAGTTCCTCGCGCGTATACCCCAAAATTTCGCACAAACGGTCATTACAGGTGATCAGGCCTTTTTCCGGGGTGGTCAATAAAATACCGACCAGGTCGGCTTCAAAAACGGAACGGAAGCGTTCTTCACTGCGGCGCAGGGCTTCTTCGCGTTGCTTGAGGTCGGTGATATCGGTGCGGATGCCGACCAACTCGCCGCGGCCCGTTTTCCGTTCCGACAATAACAGCCAGCGTCCATCGGACCGCTCGCGCTCAATCGGCCCGACCCCTTCTCTGTGTTCCTTCAACCTTTGTTGGATAAATTCTTCCTCCCGACCAATGGCTTCCTTGATATGTCCGTTCATAATGCTGATCCGGATGTTTTCCTCGAAGGTGGTTCCAGGTATCTGAAATTCAGCCGTTTCCGGGTAAAATTCCTTGTAGCGGCTATTGCACAGCACCAGCCGGTCGTCGGCGTCAAAAAGGGAGAACCCGTCGTTGAGGGTTTCGATGGCTTCGACCAGCCGTTGTTGCGCCTCCAGGGCTGATTCCTCGGCTTTTGTTCTTTCCGTGACATCCGAGAGGATGACAAAGATGCTGCCGTCCGGCATTCGACGTTCATCGGCCTGGATAATCAGGTCATCATGGCGATGAATTAGAAAGGGATCGGTGGGTTTCAAATGGTGCTCAAGGCGCTGGCGGATATAGGCCTCTTTGTCCTCTTTCGCGCCCCTTGCCGGCTGCCGCGTGACCATGGTCCGCAACATTTCCTCGAAAGAGACGCCGGGCCGGATGATGTCCTTGATGGAATCCATCAGGTCCAGGTACCGGCTGTTATAGAAGACCAATTTGTCATCGGCATCGAAAAGGGCGATGCCGATATCAACGGTCTCGACAGCCTGGGCCAATAGCCGCTGCGTTTGGTGGGTTTCCAGCAATTGGCGTTCGACCCGTTTGTGATCGGTGACATCCTGGGAAATGATCAGGATGTTTTTTTGGCCGTCGATGCTGACCGTTTCGGCAGAGGTAAAGATATCCCGGATGTCACCGTTCCGGTCCCGCACCGTTCCCTGGAAATCGGTTACTTTCCCCCGCCCCCGGATTTGTTTCATAAAGGCGGCATGATTTTCGGGATTTGGAAAAATGCCCAGCTCGACGCCGGTTTTTCCGATCACCTCAGGGCGGCTGAATCCATACATCTCAAGCCAGCTTTTATTAACCTCGACGATGCGGCCGTCATCGAAATCAATGACGACGTAAAGCGCCGGGCTGGCGTGAAAAGCAATGGAAAACAGGTCTTCACTGGCGTGACGGCCCTCCCCCAACTTTTGTTTCTCTTTGGACGCCTTTTGCGTCATGGCCACCTTATTATCTTTATCTGTAAACTTTCGCCTTCCGAAAAAGGCGTTTCTAAAAGCATATAAGGGGCCACCGGTTGAAAACGAAGCAAATTCGTTTCCTCTTCACAGGGCCCGAAACAGCACTTGAAGGATTGATGGGGCTTCTTTCCCCGGCATCCCTCCCCCGATTACGATTTATTCTTAACCGGAATGACTTAATTTTGCAAAAATCCGCACGGCCCGGACGATCAGGCCGGCGGTCATTTCCAGGGATTCCGGCTGTACGGTTTGCGGCCCGTCGGCGGGCGAATGATAGGTCTGGAAGATAGTCGGCCGCAGCCGCGGCAAAATCCATCTGAGGCGGTTGGGATCGGCCACATAATCCCGCAGGGTCCGTTCGTCGGCCTTGGGCAGCACCGTCAAACCGACCGCCGCCACGCCTTCGGCGGCAAAGGCCCGGTGGTCGCTGCCGTAGCGCGGCACCCGGCCATGGACGCCGTTATAGATGCCGGCGGCTTTACCGGCTTCCCGGAAGGCCCGGACGACCGCCGAGTCTTTGGCCGGGCCGCTGACATCCCACAGGCCGAAAGCGTCCCCGTTGCCGCACAACTCCAGACTGACCATGCCGCTGATCGCCGCCGTACCGTTTTTCAGGATATGGGCGCTGGCCCCCAGGAGGCCGTATTCTTCGTCGTCGCTGAACAGGAAGCGGACGGCGAGGCCGGGTGGCGGCTGCTTCCACAAGACGCGCAAGGCTTCGATGGCGGCGGCAACACAAGAGGCGTTGTCGTTGGCCCCGGGGCTGCCCGGCACCCGGTCGAAATGGGCGGCTATGACCAGTATGCGGCCGCCTTTTCCGGCCTCGGCAATGACATTGGCGCCACCGCCATTGGGCATGTCATAGGGCTCGATGCGATAGGCAATGCCGTGGGTTATCAACGTCCGGGCAACCAGCGCCCGGCGCTCGTCATTGGATTTGCCGGACAAAACCTCGACCAGCCGGTAGGCGTCCGGCTGTTGCTGATAATGCGGGAAGCCGGGTCCCGGCCCGGGCTGGCCGACAGCGGCGACGGTCAGCACGGCGGCGATACCGATACCGTAGGCCGCATGCAGGCAGAGAGGCGTCGCCAGGGTCCGCGATCCTTCCGGCGCCCGGCGTCCGAACGCCCCCCAGCCGAAGGCCGGGTACTGCACAAACCAAGCGAGAAAGACCGTCAGCAGGCCATAGGTAGGCGCCGCCACCCAATGGCTGGCCGGCGCCGGATAACCGGTGAGGAAAAAGAAAGCGGGATAGCCCAGGGCGACCATGCCGCCGCCGACCAGGTAATGGAAAAGAACCGCTGTGCGCTCTTCGCCCTCCCAGGCAGGCAGCTCGCGCACCTCTGTGACGAAGACCCGGCCCCGGGCCAAGCCCCGCACCCAGCGCCCCAGCAGGGGGCCGGTGATGCCGCCGTTGAATCCGAAGGAGGCCAGGCGCCGTTCGGCGATGTCCATCAGGAAGGTGCCGAACAGGCCGCCGGCAAAAGACCACAGCCAGAAGCTCATCGATCCCCCCGCGCGCTACTGAAAAGGCTCCGGCCGTCGGCCAGCAAGGCCTCAACCGCCGCCCCGGCCAGGGCGTCACCGCCCCGGGTCGCCTCGGTGCCGCTTTCCGACAGGGAATGGCACAGGTTGGCGGCGGCCGGAGGCACCGGGCTTTGCCGCCGCAGCAGGTCAAGAGCCGCCCCGCCCCCGTTGACGACATCTTCCAGCACCAGCGGGCTGAACATGCCGACCGTCTCGATCAACGGGAAACCGATAATGTTGTGGAGGGCGCTCAGCAATTTGGTGCCGACGATCTGGTTGGGCAGGCCCCCGCCCTTATCAGTATCCCCGTCATAGCGGCGCACCACCGACTGGCAGGCATCGATATAGAAATCGAGGAAACTGTTGCCCCGGCAGAACACGCAGACCGCGTTGTGAACACTGCGGTAGGTCCGCAGGCCGCCGCTGGTGTTCTCCTGCACCCAGATTTCCCGGCCAAAGGCAAACTCCGCCGCCGCGTCGATATCCAGCCGCTCCGCATCGAAGACCAGCAGGTCGGCATCGAGCCACACCGCCCGCTCGAAACTTTCGCCGGACACTGTGTCCTGCAACAGTTCCCGGGCCAGCAACAGGCGCGCCAGGTCGGTGACCACCGGCAGCCGGTGCCCGGCCTTGCTGCGGTACCAGGGGGGCACGCGATCGAGGGCTTCATCGCCGTAAAACCGGTACGCCCACCCCTGGGCCTCCGCCCACAGACGGGCGCTGGCCAGGCATTGCCCGATCCAGGCCGGCACCCCTTCGGTGCGGTAGGACTGGAACACCACGGTTTTCATGGGGGCACTATGTTGGATAGGTACCCCCCCGGCAAGGGATTGAAGATGCAGATGTTTCTGGAACAGGATGGCGGCTTGGCTATACTCTGGTTGATCCTTACTCAGGGGTATCCGCATGGACTTTAAAAACATCGCCTTTGTCGCCGCCCGCCAGACGGAGGCTCAAGAAGCGTTAAAACGGTTTAAGACGCGTTACGACAACGTCTCGCCGAACAAAGCCGATATCATCGTCGCCCTCGGCGGCGACGGTTTCATGCTGCGCACCCTGCACAAGCACATGCAGAAAAAGACGCCCATCTTCGGCATGAACCGGGGCTCCGTCGGTTTCATCATGAACGGTTACGAAGAGGACGGCCTGCTCGACCGCCTGCACAAGGCCGAACCCATCGAACTGCACCCGCTGCGCATGACGGCGACCGACGACAAGGGGCAGACCCACGAAGCCCTGGCCATCAACGAAGTATCGCTGCTCAGGGCCACCCGGCTGGCGGCCAAGATCCGCATTGAGATCGACGGCGTCGTGCGCCTGCAGGAAATGATCTGCGACGGCGTCCTGGTCTCGACGCCGGCCGGCAGCACCGCCTATAACCTGTCGGCGCACGGCCCGATCGTGCCGATGGGGTCCGGCGTCCTGGCCCTGACGCCGATCAGCGCCTTTAGGCCCCGGCAATGGCGGGGCGCCCTGCTGCCGCACGCGACCACGGTTGCCTTTGAAATCCTCGATGCCGAGGAACGCCGGGTCAGCGCCGTCGCCGATTACACCGAGGTGCGCCGGGTCACCCGGGTCGAGGTCCGCGAAGACCGGACCCAGGCACCGGTCCTGCTGTTCGATCCCGAACACAATCTGGAAGAACGCATCGTCAAGGAACAGTTCCTTGTCTGACCGCACCGAGTGGTGTGCATGTCACTAACCGTCAACTCTCTCCGGACCGCCCTCGTTCCCCTGAGCCTGGCCCTGGCCATCGGCGGCGTCGGCGGTTTTATCTTCGACTGGCTGACCATGCCCCTGGCCTGGCTGATCGGCGCCATGTGTTTTACCACAACGGCGGCTTTGTCCGGCGTCCGCATGAAGATCCCCGCCCCCCTGCGCAATGCCATGGTCATGGTCATCGGCCTGATGATGGGCAGTTCCTTCACGCCGGAGGTGCTGGACCGGGCCGGCCAATGGGTTCCCTCCCTGGCCATGCTGATGGTTTATATCATCGTCGCCGGCGGCCTGCTGTTTATCATCCTTTACTGGAAATTCCGCTACGGGCTGGCCACCGCCTATTTCTCGGCGGCGCCGGGCGGGCTCAACGACATGATGATTATCGGCAGCGCCTTTGGTGGCGACGAACGTATCATTTCCCTCAGCCACAGCGTCCGCATCCTGGTCACCGTCCTCATCATCCCCTTCTGGTTCCGCTTCGTTTACGATTACGTGCCGGCCAGCAACGCCGCCACCTTCGGCACCTTTTCGGATATTTCCTATGCCGACCTGGCGATTCTGGTGGCCTGCGCCGTGGTCGGTTACGCGGTGGCCCGCCTCATGCGCATTACGGCGGCCCAGCTGATCGGCCCCCTGGTCTTCAGCGCCGCCGTTCACTTGCTGGGCATCACCGACGCCAAGCCGCCGGGATTGGCGATCACCGTCGCCCAATGGATCATCGGCGCCTATATCGGCAGCCGCTTTGTCGGCGTGTCCATCCGCCGGGTCGCCGATGTCATGGCGACGGCTGTTTTCGGCACGGTTTTCCTGGTGGTCATGGCGGCGTTCTTTGCGCTCGGCCTGGAACGCCTGACCGGGCTGCCGTTCACCACCCTGCTGCTGGCCTTTTCGCCGGGCGGCCTGCCGGAGATGAGCCTGATCAGCCTTTCCCTGAAGGCCGACACCGCCTTCGTCGCCACCCATCACCTGGCCCGCATAACAGTCATCGTCATCCTGGTGCCGGTAGTCTTCCGCCTCATCAGGGGACGTTTCGGCGAGCGCCCGGGAAAAACCCTGGACTAAGTACAAACCCTCAAACCAAATGCATTGACCGCATAAAGGCTATGGGGCATTGAAATGGGATCATTTGGCTTGAAGCAAAGCATATTCTACGTCAGACTCATGTAGAACTATCCCGGCGGAGAATGACACCATGGCATTCATAGAATGGGCCCCTGCGTTAAGTGTCGGCTTTGATGAGATCGACGAAGATCACAAGAAACTCGTCGGCATCGTCAACAAGCTCAGCGATGCGGTCACTGAAGGACAGGGTACGTCCGTATCCGGAAATATTATCGAGGAACTGTTGAGTTATACCTCGTGGCATTTCCGGCACGAGGAAAGGTTGATGCAGTCTCACGGCGATCCGTCATTCTTCGATCACAAGCAGGAGCACATGGACCTGCTTGAGAAGGCAGCGGATATCAAGAAAAGGTTCGATGAAGGGGACCAGAGCGTGCCTGAGGAAATGCTGCCGTTCCTCAAAGACTGGCTGACCCACCACATCCTGGAAACCGATATGAAGACGGGTCACTTCCTGGCTGACAAGGCCGGCTGATCTGTCCGCCCTATAGTCTGAAACCCATCACCGAGACGTCATCCCGGCGTTTCTCTTCGCCCTGGTAATCCTGCAAGGCACGGCGGATAGCCTCGATGTGCTCGTTCATCGGCAAGGAGCCTAACTGAGCCAGCAGATTCTTAAAGCGTCGCTTGCCGAAGCCCCGCCCTTTCGGGCCGCCCACCTGATCGACCAGGCCATCCGAAGTCATATAAAAACTTGTATGTTCGGCGGCCTCAACTTCATGGCTGGTGAAAGAAACGTTAAAAGGAATTCCCCGGTATCCGGTCCCCGACTTATCGCCTTTAATCTCAATAACCTCATTATCGTCAACGCGGAACAGGGAAAAACGAGCGCCGGCGAATTTAAACGTCTTCTTTTCAGGACTTAAATAGCAAACCCCCAAATCCAGGCCGTCATCGGAGTCCCCATCGCTCAGATGCTGGCCCAACGTCTCCTGGACAAGCTGGTGGACCCGCTGCAACAGCGCCCCAACATCACCCGGCATGGTTTCCAGGGTTGCCATCTCCATGGCGCCATTGGCAATCATCGTCATGAAGGCGCCCGGGACGCCGTGCCCGGTGCAGTCACCGAGCGCCACGAGCTTACCCAGCCCCCAGGGGTTGCACCAATAGAGGTCTCCGCCGACCTTGTCCCTGGGTTCCCAGATAATGAAATGATCGGAAGTAACGTCCTCGAAACTCTTATGATGGGGAAGGATAGAATGTTGGATGTGGGTGGCATAATTGATGCTGTCGCCGATCACGTCGAAGGCGTCGTTCAGCTCCCGCTCGGCTTTCTTTCTCAACGAGATATCGATAAAGGAAATCACCGCCCCGACAATTCCGTCATCCTTGACGATCGGGGTGCTGTTGTATTCGACTTCCATCGGCGTGCCGTCCTTGCGCCAAAGGACCTCGTCGTCAATTCGATAGGAGTCTCCTTCGGTAAAGGACTTATACATCCAGCATTCCTGAACCGGATAGTCGGAACCGTCCGCCCGGTGGTGGTGAAACAGCGGATGGGCGCGTGAACCCAGGAGTTCGCCTTCGGTGTATCCCAGTTGATTGATACATTGCGGATTGACGAAGGTGATAACGCCACTGGTATCGACACCGAACACACCTTCGCCGATGGATGCCAGCAACCGCCGCGTACTTTCCTCAGATTCGGCAAGCCTGCGTTCGGCTTCTTTGCGTAACGAAATGTCGGAAAACGCCAGCACCGCACCGATTACCTCGCCGTTCTTGCGGACAGGGGTGCTGTGGTATTCCACTTCGAAAGAGGTGCCGTCCTTGCGCCAGAAAACCTCGTCATCGATCCGGTAAGCCTTGCCGTCTTCCAGGGATTTGTTCATGGAACACTGGGAGGCCGGATGAACCGAGCCATCCTGGTGGTGGTGGTGGATGAGTTCATGGGAATTTGCGCCGAGCATTTCATCCAGGGTGAACCCAAGCAGGCTGGTCGCCATCGGATTGGCAAAGGTGATCTTGCCGTCGTTATCGACTCCAAACACCCCTTCGCCGACGGATTCCAACAGCAGGCGTGATCTTTCTTCGGCTTCCGCCAGCTTTTTCTCTGCTCTTATGCGTTCGTTGATTTCCCGCGCCATGCGGCGATTCCATAAGACGATGACGGCAATGATAAGAACCGCACCGCCGCCGATCGGAACGGCCCATATCAGGATGGTTTTTATATCGAGACCGAACTCCACCTTTACAGCCAACCAACTGTTCTGGATTGCCGTTCGTTCCTTGTCGTCAATGGAATCTATGGCCCTGTCCAACAGTGCCGCCAATTCCGGCCAATCTTTGCGGACCCCAATGGAAATTTCATATTTATAATCCGTCGGAGCCGCAATCTTAATGTCGGTAAGATTATTTTTATCGATCAGATAGGTAATGCTGCCGAGATTATCTATAAAAGCATCAATTTTCTCATTCTGGAGAGCGATCAATCCCTCTTTCACATTCTTGAATGGTAGGACCGTCAGATAGGGATGGACCTTGGCAAGTCTTTGTTCGATGGCATACCCCCCAACCACGCCTGTTTTCCAGCCTTTCAGGTCAAAGAAGTTGCCAACGAAAGGGCCATTCCTATGGGTGGCGATGACAACTGGAAAATTGACAATGGGTTTGGTGAAGTTCAGGAAGGCTTCCCGTTCCGCGGTGCGCACGACAGCGGGCAGTATATCCACATCACCGGACTTCACCTTATCCAGAACCTGTTCCCAG
>JADHTD010000056.1 GCA_016776525.1 Rhodospirillales bacterium | reverse complement strand
GCGGTGCTGGTCGATTTGCGGACCACCGCCGAATGGTCCTATGTCGGCATTCCCGATCTCAGCAGCCTGGGCAAGGAACCCGTGTTCCTGGGCTGGAAATTGTTTCCGGCCATGGAGCTCAATGCGGATTTTACCCGCGATTTGGAAGCCACCGGCATTGACGCGGAAACGCCGCTCTTTTTCCTCTGCCGTTCCGGCATCCGTTCCAAGCACGCGGCCGCCGCCATGACGGCGCTCGGCTATAAGTTTTGTTACAACATTTTAACCGGTTTCGAGGGCGACAAGGACCCGCTCAAACACCGGAACACGATCGGCGGCTGGAAGGTCGACGGCCTGCCCTGGGTGCAGGGGTAAGTGATTTTTTGTCGCTCGCGCCAGTGTGCTAAAGCACATGGCTACGCGGGTGCGGCGCATAAGCGCCGGGCCGCAGTCGCGGCCTAGGTTCCATCTCGCTTGTTCCAACCGGAGCGTTGCGACTAGCGATAAACAGGAGCGCGGCCCGCCCGGCGATTGAGGGAACTGCTAAAAGGAGCTTAAGCTCCGATCGCCTGGGCCAAGTCTTCCTTGATATCTTCCGCATCCTCCAGGCCCACCGACAGGCGCACCAGACCGTCGGGAATGCCGATTTCGGCCCGTTCCTCCGGGCTCAGTCGCTGATGGGTGGTGGTTGCCGGGTGGGTGACCAGGCTTTTGGCGTCGCCCAGATTGTTGGAAATATCGGCCAGCTTCAGGTTGTTGAGGAATTGGAAGGCGCCCTCCTTGCCGCCGCTGACGACGAAGGAGACAACGGTACCAGAGCCGCTCATCTGGCGTTTCGCCAGCTCATATTGCGGATGGCTTTCCAGGCCGGGATAGATGACTTTGTCGATGCCCTTGAGGCCGCCTAAAAAGTCGGCGACGGCGGCCGTGTTCTTGAGGTGGCGTTCGATCCGAAGTTCCAGGGTTTCCAGGCCTTTTAACAAGACCCAGGCGTTGAACGGACTGAGCGCCGGTCCGGTGTGGCGGACGAACGGCGTCACCTGATCCTCGAAGTATTCCTGGTCGTTGGTGAGGATGGCGCCGCCCATGGAGCGCCCCTGGCCGTCGATGTGCTTGGTCGCCGAATAGACGACGACGTCGGCACCCAGGTCCAGCGGTTTTTGCAGGATCGGCGAGGCAAAGACGTTGTCGACGACGACCCGGGCACCGGCGGCATGGGCCAACTCGCAGACGGCTGCCAGATCGATGATTTCCAGGCCCGGATTGGACGGTGTTTCCAGGAACACGGCGTCGGTTTTTTGCGAGAGCGCCTGCTCCCACTGTTCCAGGTCGGTGCCGTCGACCAGCACCGTTTCGATGCCGTATTTCGGCAGCAGGTCCGATACGATGAACAGGCAGGACCCGAACAGGGCGCGGGAAGAAACCAGGCGGTCGCCGGCCTTTAACTGGCAGGCCAGGGAGGTGAAGACGGCGGCCATACCGCTCGACGTGGCATGGCAGATGTCGGCTTCTTCCAGCAGGGCCAGGCGTTTCTCGAACATGGAGACGGTGGGGTTTGAATAGCGTGAATAGATATAGCGCTTGGTTTCCCCCTTGAAGGCCTTTTCGGCCTCTTCCGCCGACCCGTAGACATACCCGGACGTCATGAATATGGCTTCGTTGGTTTCCTCGAAGGCGGTTCGCAAGGTGCCGCCCCGGACCAGCCGTGTCGCCTGACGCCAGGAAGCCTCGTTCGTCTTTTCGTCGCCCATGTCACTGTCTCCTTCGGGGCTGCAAATAAAAAAACCCCGACCGGTCGGTCAGGGCTTCCAATAAGCACCGACCTTTTAGCTGGAGTATTTAACGTGGCCGCAAGCCGGTCGGGCAAATCACCACGGATATGAGCGGACTATAGACGCCGCGTTTTTCAGGTCAAGCCTTATTAGATCAGCGGCATAACAAATATAACAATATATTTATGTTAAATAGTAAAAAAGCATGAAAATGAGCCAAATAATGTCCTTATTACACCTATGGATAATTGTTATGAGAATTCAGTCTCCCAACATGTTGTTTAAGCAGACGGCATAGGGCTGTCGACGAAATTTAGACACTTAAGGGGAAGCAGTTTCCTTCAAAAAACCCCTTAAACCGCCACTTTTGGCCTTGGTTTGGACTTACAGGGCCTTTGGGGGTACAGGCCGCGATGGGAGATATTCGATGTCGATAAAAGTAAAAATGACCATGATGCTGGCAATTCTCGGAATCGTATCCGTGGCTGCCGGTATTTATCTTTTCGTTTCTCTCGGCAGCGCCAAGAATGATGCGCGCCTGCTGGAATTGCTGGGCCGCCAGAGGATGCTCTCGCAAGCCATGGCGAAATCGGCCCTTGGCTACACCTCGACCAAGGATCTTGTCGATAATGTCACCAAACGAATTTCCTTCCTGGACAGCTACATCACCAAAATGCGCGGCACCTATACCAAGCATGTAATCGGCACCGCCAAGAAAGCCGGCATCGGTATTTCCATGGACCCGGCTTCGGAATCCCATCCGGCGGTTCCCTTTCCGGCCACCTTTACCCGCTTTGTCAATTCTTCGGGTGCTAAGGAAGGCGCGGAAATGTCCATCGATATCCTCTCCGACAATCCTATCAACCCAGAACAGGGCTATAGAACCGACGTAGACAAAGAAGCGGGGGCTTTCCTCAAGGCCAACCCGGCGCAACTGTTCACCAAGTCCGAGGAGATCGACGGCAAAATGCTCCTCAACCTGTATACAGCCGATACCGCAACCTTGCAGGGCTGTGCCGACTGTCACACGAAGATGGAAGGACGGCCCTATAATAAAGGCGACCTTCTGGGCATCCGCAAATTCCAGGTCAATTTTGCCAACAGCGTCGCCATCGGCCGGCAAATGCTGAACCCGAAACTGAGCGAATTTAAAACAGCCGAAAAGATTTTCACGGAAACCCTGGCCGGCATGAAATCCGGCGGTAAAGTCCCTCTCGACCTGGGCCTCAAGAACTATACCGACCTGCCGCCCCTGGCTGATCCAAAGTCTCAGGAAATCATCCTCAAGGTAGAAGCGAAATTTGCCGAATTCAAAGGCAGCGTAAACCAGCTTCTGACGGATGAAGATACATCGGCCCGTTTCTCAAACCTGCAGGCGACCATGGGCAAGGCCAACCAGTTGCGGGGGGTCAGCAACGCCCTGGTCCAGCAATATGCGGCCTTTGCCAACCAGACGCAGTCGAAAATTTCCTGGGCCATCATCATCTCGACGGCGATCATCCTGATTGCCCTTGGCGTCGTTTTCTTCGTCACCTCGACGGCCGTCATCGCCCGTATCAAGAAACTGTCTGAGAACATGACCGGCCTTGCCGGCGGTGATACGGAAACCGGGATTTCCTACATTGAGGATACCGATGAACTCGGTGGCATGGCGAAAGCCGTGCAGGTCTTCAAAGACAACGCAGTGGAAATGAAACGCCTGGAAGATGAGAAGGTGGAAACTGAACAGCGCTCCGAAGAAGAAAAGCGCAAAACCATGAATGAAATGGCTGACAGTTTCGAATCCAGCATCGGCCATGTCGTCGAAGGCGTATCCTCGGCCTCGACGCAATTACAGTCGTCGGCCGAAACGATGACCGATACCGCCAACAACACCAACACCCAGTCGACGACGGTTGCCTCGGCAGCCGAAGAAGCCTCGACCAATGTGCAGACCGTGGCTTCGGCGGCTGAGGAACTGTCCAGTTCCATCTCCGAGATCAGCCGTCAGGTGGCTGAATCCTCAAGGGTTGCTTCCGATGCGGTGAAACAGGCGGATTCCACCAACGAAAAGGTCCAGGGCCTGGCAGTCGCCTCGCAGAAGATCGGTGAAGTGGTGGCCCTGATCACCGATATCGCCGAACAAACCAATCTTCTGGCCCTCAACGCCACCATTGAGGCGGCCCGTGCCGGTGAAGCCGGTAAGGGATTCGCCGTGGTCGCCTCGGAGGTCAAGAACCTAGCGACCCAGACGGCCCGGGCGACCGATGAAATCGGGGCCCAAATCGGCGGCATTCAGACGGCGACGCAGGAATCAGTGAGCGCCATCGGCGAGATTGCCTCGACCATCCGCAGGATCGATGAAATTGCTTCAACGATCGCCGCGGCTGTCGAACAACAGGGCGCCGCCACTTCTGAGATCGCCCGTAATGTCGAAGAGGCATCTTCGGGCACCAGTCAGGTTTCTTCTGCGATCACCGACGTTACCAAGGCCGCGGATGAAACCGGACAGGCCGCCGGTCAGATTAAAACGGCGGCCAACGATCTCTCCGTACAGTCGGATAACCTGCGCGATGAGGTCGATAAATTCCTCGATCGGATCCGCGCCGCCTAGAAGCAATGCAAGGCTGATCCGCTTCACCTAAATGGTGATGCGGCAGCCCGGCTGCAGCCGTTTCCAACCGAAATACCCTAGGGGGGTGGCCAAGGCCGCCCCTTTTTCTTGTGGGGTTATTGGGCAATAAAAAATCATATGGACCTTGAAATAGAGTCTTCCAGATGCCTTCTTATGAACAGGGCGTACCCTTCAGGGTGACGGCCCGCCGTTATTGAGGAGAGGTACGCCCATGTCCGACATTGCCACCACCGACGATCTGTTTTTCACCCGCACCGATATGGATAAGGGCCGGGTTGATAATCTGGTCAACGATGCCCTGGACGGGGCCGACGACGGTGAACTGTTCCTGGAGTACCGTCAGTCGGAAAACCTGAGCTTCGATGACGGACGCCTGAAAAGTGCCGGTTTCAATACCATGCAGGGTTTTGGGCTGCGTGCTGTTGCGGGCGAGGCTACCGGTTATTCCCTCGCCTCGGAACTCAGCGAAGACGCCATTAGCCGGGCTGTCGAGACGGTGAAGACGGTCCATGCCGGATACGGCGGCACCCTGGACCAGTCCCCGACCGGTACCAACCGGGCGCTCTATGACGATATCAATCCCCTCGCCGGTGTGGATTTCGAGGCCAAGGTCAAACTGCTGGCCGAGATCGACGCCTACGCCCGCGCCAAAGACCCGCGGGTGCATCAGGTCTCGGCATCGCTCGCCGGTGAATGGCAGGCCGTGCAGATCGTCCGCCAAGGCGGCCAGCGCAGCGCCGATATCCGGCCGTTGGTCAGGCTGAATGTCTCCATCATTGTGGAACAGGACGGCCGCATGGAATCCGGTTCCTTCGGCACCGGCGGGCGGGTCCCCTATGCCGAATACCTGAACCCGGAAACCTGGCAGGCGGCGGCCGACGAAGCCCTCCGCCAGGCCCAGATCAACCTGGAATCGGTACCGGCCCCGGCCGGTGAGATGCAGGTGGTGCTCGGTTCCGGCTGGCCGGGGATTCTCCTGCACGAGGCCATCGGCCACGGTCTGGAAGGCGACTTCAACCGCAAGAGGACGTCGGCCTTTTCCGGGCTGATGGGGGAACGCATTGCGGCGCCGGGTGTCACCGTTATCGACGACGGCACCATTGAGGACCGGCGCGGTTCGCTGACCATCGATGACGAGGGAACGCCGAGCCAGCGCACGGTGTTGATCGAAGACGGCATCCTGACCGGCTATATGCAGGACCGCATGAATGCCCGCCTGATGGGCGTGCAGCCGACCGGTAACGGGCGGCGTCAGAGCTATGCCCATGCGCCGATCCCGCGCATGACCAACACCTATATGCTGGCCGGATCACACGACCCCGATGAGATTATCGCCTCCGTTGACAACGGGCTTTATGCCGTCAATTTCGGCGGCGGCCAGGTCGATATCACGTCAGGCAAGTTCGTCTTTACCTGCACCGAGGCCTACCTGATCGAAAACGGCAAGGCGACGGCGCCGGTCAAGGGCGCCACCCTGATCGGCAGCGGACCGGAAGTGCTGAAAGAGGTTTCCATGATCGGTACCGACATGGTCCTCGATCCGGGTGTCGGCACCTGCGGCAAGGACGGCCAGGGGGTGCCGGTCGGCGTCGGCCAGCCGACCCTGAAGATCGACACCCTGACCGTTGGCGGCACGGCGGCTTAAAGAAACCCCTCAGTCGCCGGGCGCGCCTGTGGCGCTTGGCTACGCGAAACGGTTCGCGGCCCGCAGTCGCGGGCTTGTGATACAGCGCTTGAGGGCAATCTTGGAGCGAAGCGACTAGCGACCAAGTGGGAGCGCAGCCTGTCCGGCGCTTGAGGACAATTAAACACAAGAGCAATTAATTAATGGCATTGCCCAGCCAGCGTTCGACGATTTTCGAGACCTCGGCATCGACCCGGTCGGAGTATTCGAGAAAAATGCGGATGCCTTTGGTTATCTCTTCCGTGCTCTGGCTGGTCTTGGTGGTGTGAATCAGGGATTCGCCGGCGGCGTGCATGAGCCGGTGGGGATCGTCCAGTTTGCGGAAATCCGAGGTGTCGTCGCCGCTGCTGCCTTTCACCAGATGCCATTCGCTCAACCGGCAATGGGCCGGGCTGTGCACCAAATTCATCTTCGGCAGGTTTTCCCAATCCTCCGGGCTGGTCTGGGTCATGATATGGACCGTATCCAGGACTTTGCGCCGGTAGGACATGTGGCTGATCCAGGCGCTGTATAAAAGGCCCAGGGACGAGGACGGCCATTGCGGCTTGCTTTCCAACAGGCTGATGAAATCGTCGCGGGGCAGCGGCTCGCTCATCCAGAAACCCTGGGCTTCATTGCAGCCGGCCGCCATCAGGAAGGCATAGGTGGCTTCCGTTTCGATACCCTCGGCGACCGTCTTCAGGGACATCTCGCGGGCCATATCCAGGCTGGAGGTGACAATGTGGGTGTTTTTGGCGTCGGTGGCCATGCGGCCGACCACACCCTGGTCGATCTTGAGCGCCGAAAACGGCACCCGGCTCAACAAATCGAGTGAGGAATAACCGGTACCGAAGTCGTCCATAACGATTTCGATGCCCAGCGCCACCAGGTCGAGCAGCGATCGTTGAATGCGGTCCGAATTATCGAGCACGGCGGTTTCCGTAATTTCAATCTGAATATTGCCGGACCCGATGCGGCGGCTGCCGATGACGCTGCGCAGGATTTTCACCAGATACGGTGAATTCAGGTCGGATGCGGCCACGTTGTAGGCGACCTGGATATCCGCTTTGACCGCCTTGATGGCTTCGATATCGGCAATCAGTTCGGTCAGCATGACGGCGGTGATGTCGCTGATCAGTCCGGAACTTTCGGCCAGGGGCAGGAAATCGCCGGGCGGAATAATGCTGCCGTCCGGTTTTATCCAGCGCAACAGGGCTTCGCCGCCGACAATGGAACCGTTGAGGAAAGAGACCTTCGGCTGGTAGTAAAAACACAATTCGCCTTCGTGGAGGGCCGCTTCAATGTCCTGGGCTGAAATTTCCGTTCCGTACATGGACTTAATATTGTTTTTTTTGGTCTAAATAAAAATACGGGAGAACCCTATTATACTTATGGGTACGCCGGGCCTTTAGGGGCGGCGCCGGTTGCTATCAATAGGCATATTCCAGAAAGACCGGGTCGACACTGCCCCGCCACCGGCGGTCATAGGCGGCCAGCAATTCCTCGGCCGGGGTGTAGCCGGATTCGGCAATCTGGAACAGGGGATTGAGGAAGTGGGTCTCATTAAGGCCGACGCCGTCGAGGCGGGCCCGGCGCTGCAAGCCGTCATGGGCCAGTTCCAGGACATCGAGGGCGATATCACCGACCGATGTGTTGCGGAACGGCGTATTGAGCGCCAGCCTGGGCACCTCGGCGCGCATGCTGTCGCGTTCCTCCGCCGACCAGTCCTTGACCATATCCCAGGCGGCTTCGCGGGCTTCGGTGTCGTAAAGCAGCCCGGTCCAGAAGGCGGGCAGGGCGCAGAGCCGGTTCCAGGGGCCGCCGTCGGCGCCGCGCATTTCGAGATACTGCTTGAGCCGCACTTCCGGGAAGGCCGTGGTCAGATGGTCTTCCCAGTCTTTGAGGGTCGGGTGTTGGCCGGAGTAGGCGGGCAATTCACCGGCCAGGAAGTCGCGGAAGGATTGCCCGGAGGCGTCGATGTAGGCGCCGTCCCGATAGACGAAGTACATGGGCACATCGAGCATATAATCGACGTAGCGCTCAAAGCCGAAGCCGTCCTCGAAAACGAACGGCAGGGTGCCGCAGCGGTCGGGGTCGGTATCGGTCCAGATATGGCTGCGGTAACTCAAAAACCCGGACGGCCGGCCTTCCTTGAAGGGTGAATTTGCCCACAGCGCCGTGGCGATCGGTTGCAGGGCCAGGGAGACGCGGAACATCTCGACCATTTTCTGTTCCGAACAGTAATCCAGGTTGACCTGTACGGTGCAGGTCGCCTGCATCATTTCCAGGCCCAGCGTGCCTTTTTTCGGCATGTAGTCGCGCATGATCCCATAGCGGCCCTTGGGCATCCAGGGCAGGTCGGCCAGCGGCCACTTCGGCTGATAGCCGAGGCCGACGAGACCGATGCCGAGTTCGCTGGCGACCGATTTGACCTGCTTCAGGTGGGTGCCGACCTCCAGGCAGGTCTGGTGGATGGTTTCCAGGGCCGCCCCGGACAATTCCAACTGTCCCGCCGGTTCCAGGGTCACCGAAGCGCCGTCCGCCAGGGTCAGGGCAATCAGCTTGTCGCCCTCGAAAACCGGTTCCCAGCCGAATTGCCTGAGACCTTCGAGGATGGCCCGGATGCCGCGCTCGCCCTCGTACTCCAGGGGCCTGAAGTCGTCCAAATGGTAGGCGAACTTCTCGTGTTCGGTGCCGATGCGCCAGTTTTCCGGCGGTTTGCACCCGGCTTCCAGGTGTTCGACCAGGGTTCGTTTGTCGGTGATCGGTTCGAGGGCGGCTTTCGATTGGTCCGGCATCAGGTCAGGTCTTTGCCTCTAAGTGAGCGTTTCACACACTATAACCCGGGGGGGGCTTAACGCCAGTCCCCTGACAGGGCCTGCCAGCAGGCCAGGGCCGCCACGACGGCGGTTTCGGCGCGCAGAATACGCTGGCCCATGCTGACGGCCCGGACAAAGGGCAATGTTTTCAGATTTTCCAGTTCGGACGGTGTGAAGCCGCCTTCCGGCCCGGTCAGGATGGCCGCCGGGAGGGGATTGGTGTCTTTTAAGTCGCGCCCGCCATTTGCGGGTTCCACCCGGCATGGAGCCGGGCCCAACCCGGGCGCGTGTGCCCTGAATGCTTCGGCGATGGGCTGGCCGGCGCCGCTTTCATCCATCACATACAGCAATCGTTCGGCAGGCCAATCCCGGATTATGGCATCCAGCGCCGTTGCTTCGGTAACTTCTGGCACGCTGAGCCGCCCGCACTGTTCGGCGGCTTCGACGGCCTGGGCCCGCAGGCGCTTGACATTGACCCGGGAGACGGCGGTGTTACCGGTCAAAACCGGCGAGAGGCGGGCAACGCCCAGTTCGGTGGCCTTCTCGACAATGAAATCAAGGCGGGCTTTCTTGACCGGGGCGAAGGCCAGCCACAGGTCGGGCTCCGGGGACTGGGGGCGAATTTGTTCTCCAAGGCCGAGCACCGCCGCCGATTTGCTCAAATCACTGATGGTCGCCAGCCATTCGCCGTCGCCGCCGTTGAACAGCCGGATTTGATCGCCGGGGCCGGCCCGCATGACCGAGCGTAGGTAATGCGCCTGTTTGGCGTCGAGGTTGATCGCGGCCCCCGCCTGGAGAGGGCCGGAGACGAACAACCTGATTTTTGTGTTTAGTGGTGTCATGGTTCCGCTAGACTGTTGAAAGCATCATCATCATATGACGTTTAGGGTTTAGACATCCAGCTATGAACGAAGCGGCAAAACCATCGGCCAGCGATATTCCGTCGGGCAACTGGGTCGACCGGCTGTTGCCGGACGGCCTTAAGCCCTATGCGCGCTTAAGCCGCCTCGACCGCCCCATCGGCACCTGGCTTTTGCTGCTGCCCGGCTGGTGGAGCCTGGCCCTGGCCACGCCCGGCTGGCCGGACCCGGGACTGGTCGTATTGTTCGGCATCGGCGCCATCGTCATGCGGGGGGCGGGGTGTGTGCACAACGACATCACCGACCGGGATTTCGATAAAATGGTCGCCCGCACCGCCGACCGCCCCATAGCCAGCGGCGCCGTCAGCCTACCCCGCGCCTTCGCCTTCATGGGCCTGCTGGCGCTGATCGGCTTTGCCGTGCTCTGGCAGTTCAACCTGTTCGCCGTCTGGGTGGGGGCCGCTTCCCTGCTGCTGGTCGCCGTCTACCCGTTCATGAAGCGCATCACCTATTGGCCGCAGGCGGTCCTCGGCCTGACCTTTAATTGGGGGGCGCTGCTCGGCTGGGCGGCGGTGCGGGGCGAGATCGCCCCGGCGGCGCTGGTGCTCTATGCGGCCGGGTTCTTCTGGACTTTGGGTTATGACACCATCTATGCCCACCAGGACAAGGAGGACGACCTGCTGGTCGGCATCAAATCGACGGCCCTGCGCCTGGGCGACGCCACCCGGCCGTGGCTGTTCGTTTTTTATGGGATAAGCCTGGTGTTGCTGGCCTGGGCGGGAATTCTGGCCGGGCTCGGCTGGCCGTTTTATGCCGGGCTGGCCCTGGCCGCCGGTCATCTGGCCTGGCAGGCGGCGACCATCGACACCGACACCGCCGCCGATTGCCTGGCCAAGTTCAAATCGAACCGGGATTACGGGCTGATCCTATTTGCCGCCATCATCGCCGGGCAACTCATCAGGTAAACGGCGATAGGCGTCGCACGGCGGCGGCCGCTTGCCGGAAATCATATAGGCCCAGGTCTCGAAGAAGCGCATGCCGGTGGCCCCCGGACAGCCAACTGAGGCCGTATCGATCAGGTCGCTGTCGGTGTTGGCCAGCGCCGTGAAGAAGATGATCATGGCGGCCGCCATCAGGGCAAGGCTGAGGCGGCCGTTTTCGGGCGGCGGCGGCAGCCGCCGGGGCGGGGCGCCGAGGGCCTTCGGGTCCAGCCGGCCGTAGAGGTCAAGGGTCTCCACCCGGCGCGCGAAGTGACGCGCCCAGGGGGGTATTTTCTGGTAAAACATGTAGGCGACGAAGGCCTTTTCCAGGCGTTTGTCGTCGATCTCCCTTCCCGACCAATGGCGGTAGGCGAGCTTGAAAAAATCGTATTCACCGATGCCCAGGGCATCGGCGGCTTTGATCACCTGGCGGCAATCATCCGGCACCTCATCAATTTCGTCGATGTCTGGTCGCAGTAATCTCATGGTTTTTTAATCCGCGCCGCCACCGGCGCACCGGGCCTGCGCCAAAAATAGAAATGCCTAACCCGGCGCGGGAGGATTTCCATTACCAAAAAGGTGCGGGCGGCTAGGAAAGGGCGGTAAAGGCCTCTAGGGGAATTTGCCGCCGGCACTGCCGCAACGCCTCGGTGCGGGTCTTGCGGAGCCCTTCTTTAGAGATAGTCCCCGTTACGAAGTCTTCAAGGGGCAAGTCCGGGGCCAGCCGGTCGCGGGCCCAGCCGAGCATGGCCTCCTGGTCGTGTTCGGGCCACTGCCGGCCCGAGGCCTCGACGGCGGCCAGCGGCACCGGGTTGCCGTCGCGCAGCAGATTGCCGCGGCGGCTCATATA
>JADHTD010000055.1 GCA_016776525.1 Rhodospirillales bacterium | reverse complement strand
AAGCCAATCTGGCCTCCGCCGTAATGGTGCCGGTGGACGTGCACGGCACCTTTGCCGAACCGGACTGGACCCTGGATATGGCGGCCATGGCCGGTAATGTAGCCTCCAGCGCCCTCAAGACCGGCTCCGCCATTGCCACCATGGGCTTGTCCCTGCTGGTCGATAAGGCCCTCAGCACCGCCAAGGACGCGGTCATACCGCCGGACAATACGGATTACTGCACCCCGGCCCTGGCCGGCAAAAAGGTGGTTCCCGGCAAGATGGCGGCGGCTAAACCGGCTCCGAAGCCGTCCGGTGGGTCGACCGCCTCACCGCCACCCGCCGAACAACCCAAGAAGGAAGAGGGTGTCGGCGGCGCCATCCAGGGCGTCGGTGAAGGTGTCGGCAAAGCCCTAAAGGGCCTTTTCGGCAACTAATGCGCTATTAATGCCGAAACCAGCAGCGAAACGATTCTATAAGCACGCCGCATCGGCCTGGGCGGCATCCGGGTTTACCGTGGAACTCGACGGGCGTCCGGTGCGCACTCCGGTTGGCAACCCGCTGATGCTGGAAAGCGAAGCCCTGGCCGTGGCCGTGGCTGCCGAATGGGAGGCGCAGGGCGACAATATCCTGCCGCACAGCATGCCGTTGTCCGGTTTGGCCTGCGCTGCCATCGATCGAGTGGGACCGGAACGGGTTGCCGTGACGAGCATGATCGCATCTTATGCAACAACCGATCTGTTGTGTTACCGGGACGACAGCCCTTCCGAATTGGCCGAGCGGCAGCATACCTACTGGCAGCCCTTGCTGGAGTGGGCTGAGAGCGACCTTGATGCCCGTATGGCGGTCACCGAAGGCATTGTGCCGGTGCAGCAGCCGGAAAAGGCCCTGCTGGCCCTGCAAACGGCTGTCGACGCCCTCGATGACTTCGAATTGACGGCGCTGGCCTCGGTGACGGCGTCCACCGGTTCGTTGATAATCGGTCTGGCCCTGGTCAGAGGCTGCCTGACGGCGGATCAGGCCTTTCAAATCTCCCAGATCGATGAACACTTCCAGGCCGAGCGCTGGGGTGAGGACGCGGAAGCCCAGGACCGCTGTAAGGTCCTGGAAAATGACATTCGGACAGCAGCCTTGTTTCTTGATCTGTGGCGGGGTTAAGCCCCTTTTTACTGGCCTTGCTGGGGCCGCCGTGGTATCCGCTGCACCCGATTTTCAGACAATACGGATTTTTCGAAAACCATGTCCAAACTGAGCGACATCGTCTCCCAGCGGCGCACCTTTGCCATTATCTCGCACCCGGATGCCGGTAAGACGACGCTGACCGAAAAACTGTTGTTGTTCGGGGGCGCCATTCAGATGGCCGGGGCGGTCAAGGCCCGCGGCGAACAGCGCCGCGCCCATTCGGACTGGATGAAGGTCGAACGCGAACGCGGCATCTCGGTGGCTTCCTCGGTGATGACTTACGATTACGCCGGGTGCACCTTCAACCTGCTCGATACGCCCGGCCATGAGGATTTCAGCGAGGACACATACCGCACCCTGACCGCCGTCGATTCCGCGGTGATGGTGATCGATGCCGCCAAGGGTATCGAGGCCCAGACCCGCAAGCTGTTCGAAGTCTGCCGCCTGCGGGACGTACCGATCATTACCTACATCAATAAAATGGACCGGGAAGCCCGAGATTCCTTCGACCTGCTCGACGAGATCGAACAGACCCTGGCTCTCGACGTCGTCCCGGCCAGCTGGCCGATCGGCATGGGCCGGGATTTCCTCGGTTGTTATGACCTCTTTCGCGACCGCCTCGTCTTGATGAAAAAAAGCAAGGATGGCATTCCGGAAGAGGGTGAAACCTGCCAAGGTCTTGACGATAGCAAGCTGGATGAATTATTGCCGGACCACGCCGTCGCTAAACTGCGCGAAGAGGTGGATATGGCCCGCGGCCTGACCCCGGAATTCAATCTACAGTCCTATCGCGAAGGGCACCTGACCCCCGTTTTCTTTGGCAGCGCCATCAATAACTTCGGGGTCCGCGAACTGCTCAACGGTGTCACCGAATTGGCGCCGCCGCCCCGGCCTCAGCCTTCCAACGACAGGTCCGTCGATCCGGTCGAGGAGAAGGTCAGCGGGTTTGTCTTTAAAATCCAGGCCAATATGGACCCCAAGCACCGCGACCGTATCGCCTTCATGCGGCTTTGTTCCGGCCATTTCAAACGGGGTATGAAGATGCGGCATGTACGCACCGACAAGACCCTGTCGCTGCATAATCCTGTGCTGTTTCTGGCCCAGGACCGGGAACTGGCCGAGGAAGCCTGGGCCGGAGACATCATTGGCATTCCCAACCATGGCAACCTGCATATCGGCGACACCCTGACCGAGGGTGAGGAAATCCAATTCACCGGCATTCCCAGTTTTGCCCCGGAATACCTGCAAAACGTCCGCCCCGATGATCCCATGCGGGCCAAACACCTGGGCAAAGCCCTGACCCAGCTGGCGGAAGAGGGGGCTGCGCGGGTGTTTAAGCCGTTGATCGGCGCCGACTGGATCGTCGGTGTCGTCGGCCCCCTGCAATTTGAAGTGCTGGCCGACCGCATCCGTACCGAATACGACATTCCCATCCATTTCGAACCGACGACGCTCTATACGGCCCGATGGGTTGAAGCCGACGATTCCCTGGCCCTGAAAAAGTTTTCCGATGCCAGCCGCGCCAGCTTGGCCGAAGACCATGCCGGTTCGCCGGTGTTCCTGGCCCGCAATGCCTGGCACCTGGATAAGGCAGCCGAAGACTGGCCCGATCTCAGGTTCCAGAAAACCAAG
The DNA here is from genome assembly GCA_016776525.1 of Rhodospirillales bacterium. Classification (GTDB taxonomy): domain Bacteria; phylum Pseudomonadota; class Alphaproteobacteria; order Rhodospirillales; family JADHTD01; genus JADHTD01. The sequence goes on along the minus strand of JADHTD010000055.1, from coordinate 8,819 downwards.
GAACAGGTGATTTAGGCAGTCTCCATCCTTTTCGCTGGTGCGAAAGGGGGTGTCCGGGCTATTTTTAGGGTTCTGTAAAACAATAAAACGTTCCGGCATACCGGAATGAACGAGGATGGCACCCATATGCACGACATCATTCGCCGATTGGAAGAAAAACGTGAACTGGCCCGCCTTGGCGGCGGCAAGAAGCGTATCGAGGCCCAGCACAAAAAAGGCAAGCTGACCGCCCGCGAGCGTATCGAGATGCTGCTCGACCCGGATTCCTTCGAGGAATGGGATATGTTTGTCGAGCACCGCTGTTCCGATTTCGGCATGGACAAACAAACCATTCCCGGTGACGGCGTGGTCACCGGTTTCGGCACCATCAACGGCCGTCTGGTTTTTGTTTTCAGCCAGGATTTCACCGTCTTCGGCGGTTCGCTGTCGGAAGCGCATGCCGAGAAAATTGCTAAGATCATGGATCAGGCTATTCGCGTCGGCGCACCGGTCATCGGTCTGAACGATTCCGGCGGCGCCCGTATCCAGGAAGGCGTTGCCTCGCTAGCCGGCTATGCCGAGGTCTTCCAGCGCAACGTCATGGCCAGCGGCGTGGTTCCGCAGATATCCATGATCATGGGGCCGTGCGCCGGTGGCGCTGTCTATTCACCGGCCATGACCGACTTTATCTTCATGGTCAAAGATACGTCCTATATGTTCGTCACCGGCCCCGATGTGGTGAAGACCGTCACCCATGAAGAAGTAACCCACGAAGAATTGGGCGGCGCCATTACCCATACCACTACCTCCGGCGTTGCCGACAAAGCCTTCGAAAACGATGCCGAAGCCTTGCTCTATATGCGCCGCTTTTTTGATTTCTTGCCGTCCAACAACAAGGAAAAACCGCCCGTCAGGCCGACCCCGGACAGTTCGGAGCGGGTTGAAACCTCCCTGGACACCCTGGTGCCGGACAATCCAAACCTGCCGTACGATATGAAGGAACTGATCGGAAAGGTGATGGACGAGGGGGATTTTTTCGAACTGCAACCGGATTATGCCGGCAACATCATCATCGGTTTTGGCCGTATGGAAGGTTCCACCGTCGGCGTCGTCGCCAACCAGCCGATGGTGCTGGCCGGGTGCCTGGATATCAGTTCATCGACCAAGGCGGCCCGTTTCGTGCGTTTTTGTGATTGCTTTAATATTCCCATCGTCACCTTCGTCGATGTGCCCGGCTTTATGCCCGGCACAGCCCAGGAATACGGCGGTATCATCAAGCACGGCGCCAAGCTGCTCTATGCCTTTGCCGAAGCCACCGTGCCGAAAGTGACGGTGATCACCCGCAAGGCCTATGGCGGGGCCTATGACGTGATGAGTTCAAAGCACCTGCGCGGCGACGTCAATTTTGCCTGGCCGACGGCGGAAATTGCCGTTATGGGCCCGAAAGGGGCGGTGGAGATCATCTTCCGCGGCGACATCGGCGATGACAAGAAAATCGCCGACCGCACCGAAGAATACCGCGAACGCTTCGCCAACCCGTTTATTGCCGGCCACCGGGGGTTCATTGACGACGTCATCATGCCCCACAACACACGGGTGCGCCTGTGCCGGTCGTTGCGCATGCTGCGCAATAAGGAACTGGAGAATCCCTGGAAAAAGCACGGCAACATCCCCTTGTAACGGGGTGATTTACCATCCATCGGAACGCAATATGGGGGCTTAAGCCCCCCCTTTTTTTGCGATGAAGTGAGCCCTACCGCCAAAAACCTTTAGATTAGAGTTTTGCTAATTTAAGGCTTTACTTATAAACAACACTATCGCACAATTATTTTATGGGATTTCCCGTGGCCAGCGGGTTTATCGACATCAAAAAACAATAATAATAAGTACTTTTTTGTATTGAACCCTTCGAAGGGTTATTTTGGGAGGAAACACTATGCGAATTTTATCCGTACTCGCCGCCGCTCTGCTGGCGCTGACCTTCGCCACCAACGGCGCCATGGCCGCCGGTGAAGGCAAGGCCCGCTACGGCAAACAAAAGGTCGTCTACCACATCAATTACCCCGGTGGTAAGGAAGACAAGAAGTGGAAAGGCGCCCTGCGCAATATCCAGAATCACATCAACGCCGTCGGCGCCGACAAGCTGGACATCAAGGTCGTCCTGCACGGCAATGGCGTTGCCATGCTGAAATCCGCCAATAAGGACGGCAGCACGTTGCAGGAAAACGTCACCCGCCTGAAAGGCCAGAACATTGCTTTCCAGGTCTGCGCTAACACCTTGCGCGGCAAGAAATTCGATTACAACAAGGACCTCTACGACGTCTATAAGGAAGACATCGTGCCGTCCGGCGTTGCCGAACTGGCCCGCTTGCAGCAGAAGGGTTACACCTACATTAAACCGTAACTCAACGTCGTCCCGCTGGCCGCAATATACAAACCGCCCCCGAAACCGGGGGCGGTTTTTGTTTTGGGCGGGCGGTACCATCCTTAGTCCTGGTTGAGTCCCAGTTGCTTCTGCTTTTTCTTGCTCAGCCCCGAAGAAACGATGTGGTGGGCCTGTTCCAGGTATTGCTTCAGTTCGTCATCGGTGAGGCCCGGTTCGTCGTAGTTCTGAACCCACTTCATGCCGCGCGATGCCAGATAGGGGGCCGGACGCAGCCCCGGCAGTTCCCGCAGGATCTCATAGGAAAGATCGGAGACCTTGAAGGTAATACCGCTATGCTTACCAGTGTTCCAGGTACCGATGGCAAACACCTTGCCGCCCACCTTCCACACATGCGCGCCGCGCCATTGCACCACATGGGTGGTCGCGGGCAGCGAACTGCAAAAGGCGTTGTAGTCTTCGGTGGACATCATCGCACATCCCCCTAACGCACGGCGGAACGTTCCGACCAATTGCCGTCGGGCAGGAAATCCGCCTTGTCCTTGACCGCCGCGGCTTCCTTCGTGCGTCCCAGGGCGTCCAGGATATTGGCCTTCAGCATCAACGTCCCCTTGGTGTCGGGGTTGAGTTTAAGGGCGCCGTCGGCGGCCTCCAGGGCCGGACTGTGACGGCCGCTCAGATAATAGGCCATGGCCAGGTTGTGATAGGCCTTCTGATAGGTGGGATCCAGTTGGCGGACCTTCAGGAAATGGGCTATGGCCTCTTCCAATTGTCCATCCTGTGCTAGAACGACGCCCAGATCGTCATGGGCCTCGGCATTCTTGTCGTCTAGTTCGATGGCCCGGGTCAGGTCGGCCTTGGCCCGCACAAAGTCCCTTTTCCAGATATAGCGCACGCCCCGCTTGGTATAGCCCAGGGAACTGTCCGGGTGGCGCTGCAAAAAGACCGTCAGGTCGGCAATGCCGGCCTCAAGGTCGCCCAGCCGTCCCAGGGCCATACCGCGCCCGTAATAGGCCTTGTCCAAGGTGTCGTTGAGGTTGAGGGCGGTGGTGTAATCGGCCACCGCCTCGGCATGGCGGTTGAGCTTAAAGAGGGCATCGCCGCGCTTCAGATAGAGGGCGGACGGGTCGGACGACTCCCCGATCCACTTGCTCAGCTTGGCGACCCAGCGCTGCAGACCATCGGCCCTCGAATTGCCTGCGGCATCAGCCTTTTTCAAGCCGCCGACGAAGGCCACGGGGTCGAGGTATTTGTCCACCGTCAGCGGCAGGAAGCCAAAACAGGTTGTATAGAGGTCTTCCGGAACGCCTTCGGATTCCGGCGAGCCCCCTTCGTCCAGGGAAACATCCACCGGGGTGTCGAAATAGTCACCCCGGCAGCTTTCATAAATGCGGTCGCCGGAGGCGTCGAACTGGCGGAAGGCATGCAGGCCGTCTTCGTAACTGTGAATGTTAATCAGCGTCTGCGCCGGGGCGTTACGATATTCCAAGAGGTATGAGGCGCTGTAATCGACGGACAGCCGGCCCCTCTCGTCATAGAAAAAGATTTCGATGACATGGACCGTATCGGGACGGTCCCGTTGCCAGAGGATGCGGCTCAGCAGACGGCCGTTGCCGGCGGCGCGGTATTCCACTTCGCGGAAGGTATTGGGCCGCCCGGCATAGCCGCCGGGTTTTTCACTGGTTCGAACGGGCTGGGCCGCGATGAGCAGCCGGTGGGCCTTATAGAGGTTATCGGCAAAGGCGTTCCAATTGCGGACATGGCGGGGGTCCTCTTTTATTTGTGCAGCGGCGCCTGAAGCCCCGGCCAGAACCACTGCCGCAACCACCGCAAAAAAGAAAAACTGACGCCCTCGCATCTGCAAATGCCTCTGAATATTAGATAACACAAATGCAGTGTAACCGAATTTTTTTTGTCAGGCCATGCTATCCCTCTGACGGCATCCGGCTGACAGTGGATGTTCATCACAGGCTATGGACTGAAGGACAAATACATAAAAAAATCCGGGTGGAGCACTTGTTACAGCGTCCCACCCGGAATCGATCAAAATTGACCTGCTAGGCTAAGCCCTTTTAGCCAAGCGGCTTGTAGCCTTTTGGCGGCCACCACTTGTCGAAGTCTGCCGGATCAGGCAGACCCAGTTGTGAAGGACTCAAAATTTTCTTACCGATCTGTTCGCGCTGGTTCCAGAAGGTCGTCGCGGTGATCGCTTCGACCTGGGCGGCGCGGCGATCTGCTTCGGCGCCCATACGCACTTCGACTTCGAAGTATTTCTTCCTGGCGATATTCTGGAAAGAGTCGGAGGCGACGGCGTCTTTCCAGGCGGCGCCGATTTTGTCCAAAATATCCTTCGAAACGGTCCGCTTGAGGGCGACGGTGTAGATACCACCGACCGGCAGCAGGGGTTTCAGCTTCGGAATCATGCCGCCGACCGATTTCAGAACCGTGCCGTTCGGCAGTTTGATATCCGAACTACCGGTATGTTGCAGATTGACCAGCTTTCCGGCCCGGATGTGCTCGATGTGTTCGTGTATGCCGCCGCCGGCAATGTCGACTTCACCGTTGAGGCCGGCCAGGGTAGACGGTTTGCCGCCTTTATAGGGCACGTACTTCAGCTTGATGCCGGCAGCTTCTGAAACAATCAGCGCCAGTTCCTGCCATAGACCACCGGTGCCGGAAGTCGAAATGGAGATCTTGCCCGGATTCTTCTTGGCGTCGTCGATGACATCCTGAAGGGTTTTGTACTTGGAATCGGGACGTACCGACCAACTGGCCAGCGAGAGGGCCGCCTGGAAAAACTGCCAGTCTTCCCATGTCTTGGAAGTGGAATGCCCCATGACGCGGACAAACTTGTTATAGTTCGACGCAGCCAGCCACCAGTAGCCGTCATCGGGCCTGCTGGTGACGAACCTGGTGGCGACGCCGCCGACGGCCCCGGGCTTGTTAATCGTATTGATGGTCCAGCCTGTGTTCTTGGACATGGCGGAAGCCAGGGCGCGCACGATGGTGTCTGTGCCACCACCAGCGCTTGAGAAAACGACGGGGGTAATCGGACGTTCCGGCCAATTGGCTGCTTCGGCCTTGCCGGGCGTGATGGCCAGGGCGGTCATGCTGACGGCGCCCGCGGCCCCCAGTCCCTGGAGAACCTGACGGCGGTCCATTTCAACCCAGGAATCGGAGGGTGCAAGTTCGTTCGACTCAGTGACTTTCTTCATTATTAGGCCTCCTCAAAATAAGGACTTCAAAAAAACAAAGGCGTCAATTCCACCGCTTGGGGAAAGGCTTAGGCCGCCTGAGCCCAAGCTTATTCGGGCAATAGGCGATTGTTGAAAATTATTGCTTGGGTCCCACCCCCCCCTAGGAATCGATGAAATCATCAATACGCGAGACATACAGCTCCCGCTATCGAAATCTATAATGGGCTGACAAAAAAAAGTGTCAAATCATTTGGCGCGTTTTTTTATATTACCAAAAACGCATCTTATTGATCGAATTGAATAAATCCGGTTTCAGCCCGGTCAGGCATTGAGGCTGTCCATGATCTCGTCCGCGCTCACCGGAAGGTCTATTTGACGATTTTCCCGAGCCGACATGTCCATTGCCATTGTCAGCATCAGATTGCGATGGCCGTCTTGGGCGGTGGCGTGCGGTGTATTGGCCCCGGTGCAAAGACGCTGGTACCAGCAATTGGTCTCTTCGCGCATGGGCCCCCAAAGCTGTCCTTCGCACATGTCGCCGGGAGGATACGTCGTCAGAAAATCGACATGACGGGGGGCTCCCGGGGTAAAGCCATCCGGCGCGTAACCGGCACCCTGGGCCACTTCAGAGGCGAGGACGACATCGCGATGGGTATCCTCTATGTCGATCACGCCCTTGGTGCCGACGATGCCGAGTTGCAGGCCGTAAACCGGGCCGGGCCATTCGACCGGCAGCGCCCAGGAGATGTTCATCGAAAACAGCGTGCCATCGTCCATGGTAAATATTCCGAGGGTCGCATCGTTGGTTCCATAGTCTTTTAAAACATTGACGTGGGATCGGGCATAAACGGAAACGGGGGTCTTGTCTCCCATCAGCCAAAAGCTCATGTCGAGTGAGTGGGTGCCCGAAACGACCATGGGGGTCATCGATTTGTTTTGCGTTACTTTGGCGATGGTGGCGATCGGCGCCATGCGGTTCATGAAGGCGCGGGTGACGACCGTCGTAACGTCGCCGATTTGCTGCTGTTTGATTTTCTCCTTAACCGCCAGGAACCGGCGCCGGAAGCGCACCGTATAGCCGACCACCGCATCGACATCGGCTGCCTCAATTGCATCGAGGATCATTTTTGATTCCCGGGCATCCGTCGCCAGCGGTTTTTCGATGAACAGGTCGTGACCCTGATCGACCGCCGCCAGTGTCGGTGCAACATGGGCTTGTTCGTCGGTGGCGATAATCACCGCATCGACCTCGGGACGTTTGACAAGCTCTTGGAAGTCCGTTGTGAAAAAATCGGCCTTCGCATCTTCCTTCAGCTTTAAGCCAAGATCTTCGCGAAGATCGCATAAGCCAAGCCATTTAATGCCGGGATAATCGCGGGCAAATTCCGCGCGGATGCGGCCGACAGTGCCACAGCCGATGATAGCCAAACCAATTTCACGCATGTTCTTTCTCTCTTATTTTTGTTTTTGCAATTTATTAATAGCGCTTGCCGGTTAGGGCTTGTTGTATCTGATGTAACTTGGGGGCTCAGGCCCCGGGTATGGTGACGATAAAGGCGCTGCCTTTGCCGACTTCGCTTTCGACGTTGATCGTTCCCTTGTGGGCGGTGATGATCTTCTTGACGATGGCCAGACCCAGGCCGCTGCTTTTCTCACCGCCGGTCGGTCTGTTGCTCAGTTTCTGAAAGGTGCCGAACATCTTGTCCAGGTCTTCGGGCGGAATGCCCGGCCCCTGATCGGCGACCTGGAAGCGGATGCCTTCATCGTCGGCGTCCGCCGTAACCAGGATGGCCGTACCGGATTCGGAGAACTTAATGGCATTGGTGATCAGGTTGTCGATCACCTGGCACATACGGTCCGAATCGAAAGAGATTTGCGGCAAGCCGTCGGCCTTTTGACAGGTTAGACTAATATCCTTTTTCTCCGACAACATGGAGAGGAAGGTGACCCGCTGTTCGATCAGGTCGCCGAGGTCGCCTTTGGCCGGTTCCAGAACGAGGCGGCCGCTTTCAATGGCCGAGACGTCGAGCAGGTCGCCCAGCATCTTAATCATGTTGCCGCTGACTTCGTTGATGATGCCGATGAATTCGTCACGTTCGGCATCGTCCATGCTGGCGCTGGATTTCATCAGCTCGCTATAGCCGTTGATGATGCTGCACGGGCTACGCAGGTCATGGGCCGCCATGCCGACGAATTTATTCTTCAGTTCATTGAGTTCCAGCAATTCCAGTTGCTGGCGATCACTCATCTTGATCAGGCGCTGTGTCTGCTTGACGAGCCGCCGGTATCCCTTGAACAGGGTTTCATACTCGGCGCGTAGGGCGTCCCGGTCCAGGTTATCGTCCTCAAGAACCTGGGCGGATTCCTCCAGCAGCTGTGTTTCTTTGTCAAAAATTGAATTATTTGCCATGGGCCTGATCTATTGCCGTCAATCGTCTCTTTAATTGTGTCCAGCCCAGTGGCGTGCGTCCAGCATTAATGGCAGATGTCTTTGAAAATGTTTGGTTCCTAAGGGGTAAAATCCCTGAAAGAGGCCTATTTGCCCGGCAACGACGGGGGAAAGTTAAAGGATACCGGTTCAGGGGTGGATTGAACGGGATTTGAGGCGTCTTGGAGTGGTTCCTCGGAGGCATGTTCCGGCTCTGCGGCAAACGGATAGCCAAGGGCCGTCAGGATATGCACCAGGGTCTGAAAAAAACGCCGGACCAAAGTCCGGTCGGCCTTGCTGAGATGGGCGCCGCGGGGTGTATTCCTGTTGAGCACCGACCATCCGCAATCGCCGCTGCGAAGATGCTCCACCACCGTTTTCTCCAGCCACAGGGTATGCGACCGGTTGAGGCTTCGGTCCTTGCTGCGGAACAGGATGAATTCCGTCCAGGGGCGCGTCTTCTTGTGGTTTTTCATGCGGCGCGCGATGTCTTCTGTTTCACCCACATAGAGGTCTGAACCGGCATGCTCCGGTCCCGGTTTATTCATCAGGAAATAGAGACAGGGCCCCGGTACGGCGAGGGCTTCCGGCAGGGATGCCAGGTCGGTGCGCCGTCCGAAAACGGCGATACCGGACCAATTGTCGATTTCCACTGTCCGTAAACCCAAGGGATTATGGCTGTAGGTATGGATGCGCAGAACATGTCCGCATTCCTCAAAATCATCATTCATGGTCTAACAGAGCCCCCAATGCTTACCCCGCTATTCTTGAAAGCGATCATCGGAAACAACTTTGTCGATAGTATGGCGGCATTTCCCCGGCCGGTTTTATT
>JADHTD010000054.1 GCA_016776525.1 Rhodospirillales bacterium | reverse complement strand
CGCGCCGTCACGGAGCAACCGTCAAAACAGGCGGAACAGGCCGAAGCCGCCCCCGCCGCCCCGGCCAAGGCACCGCCACAGCCGGTGGCCGTCAAAGCAGCGCCGCAAACCGCCTCCGTCGCCCCGGCCCGCCGGCCGCCGCCGCCCGTTCCCGACCGAGCCCTGCGCGGGGTCAGGCTGGCCATCGCCACGGACATGGCTCTGGGCCGGGCCAAACCGGAAAAGGCCACCAGTCCCTGTATCGTCAAAAAACGGGGCAAGGCCGTATTCTGTGTGGAGAAAGCCGAATGGCCGGCCGGTCTCACCCGCTTGTTCAACATCACCACCAAGTATTACCGCGGCAGCCAGATTATCGTCCGCTATGACGAAGGCCGGGCCAGCCAGTATCACGCCCTGTTCGGCGCCGGTGATTTCAAGACCATCGCCGATTACCTGACCATCCGTTACGGCCCGCCGACCCACAAGCCGGAGATCTGGACGCCCTTTTTCGGCGAACCGCGCCGCAAAAACACGACGCATCGCTGGGTCAGCGTGGATAACGCCGGCGATACCAGCATCCTGGAAATACGCCAAATCGACGACCTGCGCTGGTCATCCCTGCCGGATCGCAAACATGGCCTGGTGAGACTTTACCGGCCGGGCGCCAAACCCGTTTTCCGGCTGCTGTCGTTGCCGGATTTCATGCTGCACGCCCGGCAATTGCGGCGCCGTTAGGGCCATTCCGGTAACAACGGCTTTTTTATCCCCCACATGACCCCGATCATCCCAAGAACCTGTATATTGGGTACAATGAGAGGTATAAATTCAAGACGGTTCCCAACGGTACCCACAGACGCAACGGGCTATAAGGAAGACAACCATGTTCAAGACAATCCTGGTTCCGACGGATAAATCCCAACATGCCCAAAAGGCCCTGGAGTTCGCCTGTGACCTGGCCAAGCTTTATGGATCGAAGCTGGTCATGATTCATGTGCTTGAACAGGTCCGTGATACGAAAGCCTTGAAACGTCTCGGCAAAGGGAAACCTGCCGACGAATCCGATATGCCCGACCTGATGGCGGGCATGGCCTCCGTCGGCATGAATGCGGAAAGCATTCAGCAAATGGTCGACAATGTTGAAAAAACAATTTTCGTACCGGCCCGGCAAATGGCCGCCGACAAAGGCGTCGGTGAGATCGAAACCCTGATCAAAGGCGGGGACGCCGCAAAACGCATCCTTAAATGCGCCAAAAAGGTAGACGCCGACCTCATCGTCATCGGCAGCCGCGGGCTCGGCAATATCAAGGGCGCCTTCCTCGGCAGCGTATCCGATAAGGTTTCACGCAAAGCCAAGGGCTCGTGCGTAACCATACGCTCGTGATGAAACACTAACGGGGACGGCAGACGGCGGCCTTTAGGCGGCGACCAGTGCTTCCGTGAATTGATCGTAGGCTTCCAGGGTCTGGGCACCGTATACCATGGACGGGCCGCCACCCATGTAGATGCCCATGCCGATGGTTTCCAGCATTTCCTGGCGTGTTGCTCCGGCTTTCAAGGCGGCTTTAACATGGAAGGCAATGCAGCCGTCGCAACGGACCGCAACACCGATGGCAACGGCGATCAGTTCCTTGGTTTTAACATCCAGAGCGCCGTCCGCCGTGGCCGCCTTGGCCAGCGCCGAAAACCCACCCATTGTTTCCGGTATGCCTTTGCGCATGATACCGATGGACTTCGTCAGATCGACGGCCATTTGGGGGTAATCTTTGCTCATTTTTCTTCTTCTCCTTAGGCTTTCGTTGGCAACAGCGGCGGCTGCGGTCTTCGCGCGCCACCAAACTGCCAGAATATTAGCAACAGTGCATGCAATCCGCCTTGACGGTCGTCAGAAAACAGACTGGCGATTTTGCGCAATTTAAGTATAATGGTATGCGGAATTTTGGGACGCGGCGGGTTCATCTGGCCCGTCCGATGATTTGGGTTTGGGAACGGAATGGCGATAACACCTATTTCCAGCGGACGGCCGGAGCGTATTACCACTCCCCGGCAGGAGGTTGTCAGCCACGAAGATCGGGTGCAAGCCGGGCACGAACGTGACCAGGCCCGCTTGGCGCGCACCCTGGAACTGACCGAGGTCAACCGCCAACGCGATATCGACGGCCGTTTCACCCTCGACCGCCAGGACGAAACCCGCCTTAACAGCCAAGCACAGACCGAAGCCACCGAAGACGACCGGTTGGAGAACCGCCAGGTGCTCAGGGATATCGACCTGGACCGGCTGCAACAGCTTAATTTCGACCGCTCGGAAGAAAATGCCGAACTGGCCCGCGGTTCGATCGTCGACATATACGCCTGAGCGGCGGCGTCCATTGCCATAAAAAAGGCCCCTGACGGGGCCTTTCGTGTTTGTAGGGTGGCGGCGTGCCGTCAATCAGTTGTCGGCAATGGTGTAAACCGTGCGGGTCGGATACGGAATGTTGACGCCGTCGGTGTCGAAACGCTGTTTCAGGGCTTTCGTCAGGTCGAATTTGACCGGCCAGTAATCGGCGTTGTTGACCCACACCCGGACCACGAAATTGACCGAGCTGTCGGCCAGTTCGGAAACGGCGACGAACGGTTCCGGGTCGGACAAGACGCGGGAATCGTCTGCGATCACCGCCTGCATGACCGCCATCGCCTTGTCGATATCGTCGTCATAGGAAATACCCATGACCAGATCGACGCGGCGGGTCGGGTTGATGGAATAATTCGACACCGAACTGCCCCAGATGGAACTGTTGGGAACGGTAATGCGGACATTGTCGGGGGTCGCCATTACCGTCGTGAACAGGTTCAGTTCCTTAATGGTGCCGCTGTGGCCACCGGCCTCGACGTAATCGCCGACCTTGAAGGGCCGGAAGATGAGCAGCATGACACCAGCGGCGACGTTGCTCAGCGTCCCCTGCAAGGCCAGACCGATGGCCAGGCCGGCGGCGCCGAGGACCGTCAGCAGGCTGGCCGTCTGCACCCCGAACTGGCCGAGCACGGCAATCACCGTGAAGACGATGACCAGATATTTGACGATACTGGAGAAGAAGCTGACCAGCGTATCTTCGACGCGCTTTGATTTGGTCAGGGCGCTTCGCGTCATGGCGGCGGCTTTTTTGGAGAACCACAAACCGATGATGAGGATGGCCAGCGCCCCGACAAGGTCGAGACCGTATGAGGTCAGGATGCCGATAACGTCGTTGATGATGGCTTCCGCCTGGGCGTAATAGGTGTCAGCTTGCTTGTCCATTAGACCTTCCTCTTATTTTCGGGACCACGAGGCCAGAGTTTCAGCGGCGGCGGCCAATTGTCAATACCGGGGTATGCACAGCCCCCTGCCCGCCGACGGAGACCGGCATTCTAGCGGTAAATGTGCTATAATAAACGATCTCCTCTGAGGAAACCTAAAGCCAGTGGATAGCATCCACGAGGAGGCCACCATGAAATATATCCTTATGGGAATGCTGGACCGCGACTGGATCGGACGCCACAAGGAACGCGTCGAGGAATCCATGGCCAAGGCCAAGGAATTCGGCATCGAGTTTGAATCCATTTACTACACCCAGGGGCAATACGATTTCATCGACATCATTGAGGCGTCGGACCCCTATGTGGTGCTCGCCTTCAGCATGTGGTACGCGAAAAACGGATACGGGCGGATCATGACCATGCCCGCCTTCGACGAGCCGACCATCGAACGGGTCGACGACATGACCATATGACCTGAGAAGCGTTCGGCAAAGACCGGCTCGAAGGAGCCCCCAGCGGCGGGCCATTACCGACCCGGCCGGTGCCCGGGGCCTGATGCCGCCCCTTATGCATTGCGCCTGTCCGTTTACGGCTAAAACGCCGTCATCTACCTAGTCGCATCCATGCCGTATCGCTTCATAATGGCCTGGATCGTCCCATCGGCTTTCATATCCGACACGGTCGAGCGTATCTTCTTCAGGGTGGCTGCGGGAAAGCCTTTTCCAGCCGCGATCCAAACCGCATAAGAGTTGACGGTCTTTCCAAAATGCAGGCGGGATCGATTGATTTCGTTAATGCCCCTGAATTTGTAGGCGGCTTCGTTGAGGGAGCCATACCAGGCGGCAAAACGATTGCCCACAAGCATTTTCTCGAGCGTTTGGTCGCTGGTAACCGGTATAAGGTTTTTGAAGCCTTCGCGGCGAAGTTCTTCTTCCATGGATGATCCGCGCCAAACGCCTATTCTGTTGAGTTGGCGGGCGGTGTTCATGTCATTGACAGGTTTCCCAAGGGAAACAAACCCGAATTGCAGGTCGTAAATCGGAACGATCCAGACAAACAATTTCTGTCGCGCCGGTGTTTGTGAAAAGGGAACGATAAGAGCCGCCTTTGACCGTTCGACGCTCTTTACAGCCCTAACCCACGGAACGAAACGTTCCTCGATGGTGATATCGGCACGTTTGGCAACCGTCCGTAATATCTCCAACGCTACTCCCGGTTCGCTGTCGTCCAACATGGTCTGACCGGGAATTTCGGTCATGAAGAGGGTTATTTTTTCGGCGCCATGAGCCGGGTGGCTTATCAGAAAGAATAAAACGAGCGCTGCCAATACCTGTCGATAGATCATCTCTACTCACTTCCACTATCCCTTAGTTGCTTTAGCCCTATCAATGGAATTCCACTTAAAGCAATACGGCCTTATTTTGCCGCTTCGCTCAGCAGTTTTTTGAGCACCTTATCCTTTTCCAGGATTTTAATGGCCTTGATGAATTTATCGACGGCGGCGGTTTGCTTTAATGATTTGCCGCCGGCAAGCCACATGACTTCGCTGGCAACAGGGGTGCCGACCTTAACGGTAATATCCGATTTGCCCGGATCGAGATAGGACTGTGCCTCATCACAGATAAAGTACCAAGCCGCATCCTGCTTGGCCTTGAGCATCTGAATAATCCTTTTCTTGTTCGACACAATTACGAGGTTTTTAAATTCCTGTTTTTCAAGAAAAGCCTGATTGGAGGTTCCCCGCCAAACGAGAATACGTTCCAGGCGCCGCGCCTCCTTAAGGCTGTTGATCCGCCTGCCGACAGAGGCAAAGCACATGCGGTCTTCATCCAACTGGGCGATCCAGGTAAATCGGCTTTCCCGCTGTTCCGTCCGGGTGAAGGGAAACAGCAGCAAGTCGGCCGAGCGTTCCGTTTCCCTGACAGCCCGAACCCAAGGCACCATCCGGAAGTCAATGGGCACGCCCGATTGTGTCGATGCCTCCCGGAAGAACTTGGCGAAAGCGCCGACGAATTTTCCATTCTTTTTTTCGAACTGGCCGCCCGGTAATTTGGTGCTGATGAGATGAACAGGGCCGTCGGCAGAAAAGGCGACGAGCGGCTTTCCGAAAACGATCATCACGATGAGAATGGACAAGGCTAAACGGCCAATCGGGGGGCCTTGAATGATCATTCCGGCGACCTCCTTTCCTGAATGGTCATTTGATTATCATAGGCTTGGCGGCATTGAGCGTATAGCCTGTTTTTAGCCGGAAGCGGATATTCGAAGTCCGTTCTTATGGCTTCAAATGGAACGTCAAAATACGCCCAAATCGCCAAATTCTTTATGTGCCCCCCTTTCGAGGGAAAACTCTTCCGGTGGGTGTGATATCTGGATAGGGTTGGAGGTATTATGATGATCAGCCGGTTAATCTCCTAAGAATATGGCCCGTAAAAAAGGAAATAATCGACGCCTATTGTGGACGGGCATCGTCATAGCCGTTGGTGTTTTCCTGTACAGTAATCTGCAACTGATCGATGCCGATCTCAGCGAGGCGGGCTATCTGCTGAACGGTGACCTGGAAACCGGCTTCATGCGCATTAATACCGATACCGGTCATTTTTCCCTTTGCCTGTATCAATCCGGTCAAACCGCCCGCTGCCTTCAATGGCGTCCTTGACAGGCGGCCTCATCGGCGACAACTATCCGCAACATTGATAACTCCAGGGCGGGGATAGACATGCATTACTATATCAAACTGTACGATGAACCGGATTCGGGGGCCATCCGCGACGCCACCCGGGAGCCGCATCTCAAATATCTCGACGACATGCGCCAAGTTTCCCTCTTCGTCGGGCCGATCCTGACCGAAGACCTGCAATCGGAACTCGGCAGCATGCGCCTCATCGACCTGCCCGACCGGGCCGCCGCCCAGGCCAACGTTGACGAGGAACCCTATCACATTGCCGGCCTGCAAAAGCGCTATGAGATTTACCGCTGGTCGCCGAGCGTTCCCTTTTCCTGGCGCGACTGCCCCAGGACCGAAGGCAATGTGCAATACCTCATTGAGGCCCATGATAAGGACGGCGCCGACGACCTGCGCGATGAGTTGCGGGCCGAGCACGAGGCCTTCCAGGCGGAACAGGAAAGCCTCTATATCACCCGCGGGCCGCTTATGTCCGATGACGGCGCCCGCCAGATCGGCAGCCTGATGATTATCGATGTCCCGGACCTGGCGGCGGCCAGGAAATTCTGGGATGGCGAGCCGTTTAATTATGGCGGCCTGTTCAGCAAAGTGAATTTCTACGGCTGGCGGTTCGGCCGGGTCATGGACAAGTTCAAAGTCGACCCGACCATTCCATGACAGGCAGGCCATGAGCGAAGACCGTTATCCGCTGTGCCAGGGGCCCGATTCGCAGCCGACGCCGGTAAAGTTCGCGGTACCGCCCGGCGCCGTCGATTGTCACGCCCATATTTTCGGACCGGAAAACCGATACGCCTATTCACCGAAGCGCGGCTATACCCCGCCTGACGCCAGTCTGGAAACTTATCTGGCGGTGCACAAAACCCTGGGCGGGATCGAGCGCGCGGTGCTGACCCAACCCAGCGTCTACGGCACCGACAATTCCTGCATGCTGGATGCCGTCGACAGGATGGACGGCAGGTTCAGGGCCGTCGCCGCCGTCGACGGGGATATCACCGACAGGGAACTGGAAGACCTGCATGCCCGCGGCGTCCGCGGGGTGCGGGTCAACATCGTCGACAAGGGCGGCATGCCGTTCGACGGCATCGGCGCCGTGCGGAAATTCACCGAACGCCTCAAGGATTTGGGTTGGCACCTGGAAGTCCTCATCCACGTGCATGAGGTGGAAGACCTGCGGGCGACCCTCAACAGCATGGCGGTTGATGTGTCGGTCGGGCACCTGGGCTACATGAAGACCGATCAGGGAATCGGCCATCCGGGTTTTCAGGCTTTCCTCGACCTGCTCAGGGATGGCCGGTGCTGGGTCAAGGTATCTGGGTCATACCGCATCACCACGGCGCAGACGACGCCCTATACGGACGTGACGCCGTTTGCCAGAGCCCTCATCGAGGCCAACGAAGAGCGGGTCATCTGGGGCACCGACTGGCCGCACCCGGCCTTCAAGGGCAACATGCCCAACGATGGCGCGCTGATGGATCAACTGGCCGACTGGGCCCCCGACCAAGCGGTGCGGAAAAAGATATTGGTCGACAATGCAGAGGCGCTTTACGGGTTCTAGAAGCGCTTTCGATAAATGCTTGCAAACAGCCGCACCGGGTCACAAACCGACGTTATAAGCTGATTTTAAATTCGTCCGCGCTGCGGCCATCGGCCGGGGCCAGGACGGGCACACCCTCACCGGGCCGGGTCTAAAAAACGCCGGTCGATATCAAGATGTCTTTAATCATCCCTCCGGTCATCGTGACGCCGGTCGTAACGGCGGCGGCCGAGCGGGGCGCGCAAGATCAATTTATGGTCCCGCCAGGCATCGAGGACCGTCCAACGGTCGGATTTTTCGCGCCGGTCGGGGGCGGTCCGGCGATCCCGGCCCGTGCGCCTTTCCATGTTGCGCCGCTCGGGAGTATCGACAGGGGTGCTCGTTTCCGGCATTGCTTCCTCCTATCCATCCATGAATAGGTGCCAGAGGCGTTCAAAACCTCTCTCATATAATATGGGGTGTTATTGCGGCCCCTGACAGGGGTCGGGGTAAGGCTTATTATAGCGCCATGGCATCTTCCGGGGCCTCTCCCAATCCCCGAAACCCCCTGTTTCCATACGTTTTCGGGGGTTTTTCTTTGCTCTTTCCGGGAGAATTTCCTACTCTTATAGAGCACTCTTCCACAGCTCAATTCCGAAGACTGCCGCCTCGAAACAACCATAAACCGGAACTTCCATGAGCCTTTATTCCGCCCTCGCCCGGCCGGTGATTTTCCGCTTTGACCCGGAACAGGCCCATCACGCCTCGATCCGCCTTTGTCATGACTTGGCCTGGGCGGCGCCGGCCCTGGCCCCTTTTTTCAGTTTCCGCGACCGTTCCCTGGAAACCGAGGTCTGCGGCCTGCGTTTTGCCAACCCGGTCGGCCTTGCCGCCGGCTACGATAAAAGCGGCGAAGCGGTTCGTATGCTGGCCGCCTTCGGCTTCGGGCACCTGGAAATCGGCTCGGTCTCGGCCGAGGCCTCCGACGGCAATCCGAAGCCGCGCCTGTGGCGGCTGCCGCAGGACCGGGCAACGATTGTCCATTACGGGCTGCCCAACGACGGCGCCCAGGTGGTGGCGGAGCGGCTGAAGCGCGTCAAACTGCCGGTGCCGCTGGGCATCAATCTGGTGAAGACCAATCACGGCATCGAGGCCCCGGCCAGCACCGATGATGAGATCATCGCCGACTATGTGCGTTCAGCCCGCCTGCTCAAGGACACAGGCCAATACCTGTCGCTCAACCTCAGTTGCCCGAACACCGAGACCGGCCGCGATTTTTTCGCCGACAAAGAGCCTATCGTCCGCTGCCTGCAAGCCCTGTCGGAAGTCGGCATCCAATGCCCGGTGTTCCTCAAGGTGTCGCCCCTGGGCGGCATTGCCGCCATCGAACGGGTGCTGGAAGCCGCCGACGGCTTCGATCTGGTTTCCGGTTTTATCTTCAACCTTGCGCCGGTCAAGCCGGACACCCTCAGCACGCCGCCGCCTGTCTGGAAAAACCTGCCGGGGGCCGTTTCCGGGCCGCCCTGCGAGCCTTTGATGAACGCCTGCATCAAGGAACTCTACCGGCGCATGGACCGGGACCGTTACCGCATCATCGGCGCCGGCGGCGTCGGTTCCGCCGAACAGGCCTATGAGAAAATCAAACTCGGCGCTTCCCTGGTGCAGTTGCTGACGGCGATGGTCTATGAAGGGCCGGGGATCGTCAAACGCATCAACCGGGAATTGGCCCGGCTTTTAAGGGCAGATGGCTTCGAATCCGTCGGCGAGGCCGTCGGGTGCGGCAATTCCGCCTAAAAAAAACCAAAAAAACTTGGGGGGGTGTGACGGCGGTCACTTTCAAGGTGCCGAAAGAGCGCTATTCTCTCATCATCACTTCATGATTTCCCTTCACCCCCAGGATGCATTCCGCGCCGGGGGTGCTTTTTTGGGAAAACGTCCTCAAATTCAGCGCTCGATACCGGCGGCGGTTTCCACCGCCTTGCAGACGGCGGCCAGTTCCTTATCCCCGAAGCCGAGGGCCACCGCCGCGTTAAAGGTTTGGCGGGCGGCCGCAAAGAGGCCGACGGGGGCGTTCACCTGGGCGGCGAATTCGGTGATGATGGCGGCATCCTTGCGGTACACATCGAAAATGGAACCGTCCGGATAGCTGTAATCGTTATCCGCCATCATGCGGCCCCGCACCTCGAACATACGCGACGCGCCGGCGCTGGATGACAGCACCCGGTGCACCAGTTCCGGGTCGAGTCCCCCCTTTTGAGCCAGGACCATGCATTCGGCGGCGGCCACGGTGTGCACATAGACCAGGTAATTGGCCAGGAACTTCATCTTGGAACTGTCGCCGACCTGGCCCACATGGGCATGGTTGGCCGTATAGCTTGCGAAAATGGGACGGCAGCGTTCATAGGCTGCCGCATCGCCGCCGACAAAGGTCGAGGCCTGCATCCCGGCCAGCATCGGCGGCGTGCCGCTGATCGGCGCATCGAGCATCACCCGGCCCGATTTCTCCAGGGTTTCCCCGGCCGCCTGTTTATCGTCGACAGCCAGGGTGCAGGTTTCGATCAGGATTTGTCCGGGCCGGTCCGTTTCCAGGATGCCGCCGGGCCCTTCGAGGACGGCGGTCAGGGCTTGCAGGCTGGGCAGCGAGGTAATCAGCACATCGGCATCGAGGGCGACGGCGGCGGCAGAGTCCCGCCTCTCCAGGCCGAGTTCTTCCAGGACAGCCATTTTACCGGGATCGGTATCGTAGCCGGAGACCCTGAACTGGCTTTTCAAAAGATGTTCGGCAACGATGCGCCCCATGGCGCCGAGCCCGATGACGCCGACGGTATCGGTCATGGTTTCCTCCTTGTTCGGCCCTATGCCTGCATGAAGTCTAGAGCCGGACGGCCTTCAGCCTCAACAGGAAAAGGCCCCCGGCCGGATTTGAGGCCCATCAAGGCTGATGGCGTGCCGATGCAGTAGGATTTACCGGCTGGGGGATCTTCCGATTCCTTGATTAGGCGGGGGTAGAAGGATGACGGCTAATCTCATCGAATGGTCCGATGCCTTTCTGATCGGCATCGAGGAACTGGACTACGAGCACCGTTCCCTGATCGACGACATCAACGAATTACACCGGGAACTGACCGAACACGACGACAAAGATAAGATCGAGAACACCCTGGGCGACATCCTGGTCCGCATGCAGACCCATTTCGCCCTGGAAGAACATGTCATGCAGGCCAACAAGTTCCCCGGCTACAACGAACATAAAACCCAGCATAATAAGCTCCTGGACGAATACACGGGGTTCCTGGTGCAATGTAAGACCGCACCGGACACCGGAGACTGCCAGGCCGTCAAGGGTATGCTGAACATGTGGATCGTCGAGCATATCCTGACCAGCGACAAACAGATGAGCGCCATGGTTAAAGACGTCTATAAGGTTTGACGGGGCGCCTTGCGGGCAGCCCGGGGACGAGAGCCGCCTGGTCCGCCCCAAAGCCGGAGGGGAGAACCACCATGAGGATTTTTCTGGTTCTGGTTTTTCTGGCCCTGTTCGCCGGCCTCATGGGCGGCGCCCTGTGGTGGAATGCGCAACCCGAAAAGATGCTCACCCTGAAGCTTTGCGAACGCAGCCAGGTCCTGGAATTCGACCAGAGGAAAAAGGCCTGGGTCCGCCTGCCCCGGCCGCTCCGCAGCGTTATTGTCTGCGAGATGCCGAAAGCCTTGAGCGACCCCAAGGTGGAAGGCCTGGACGATATCTATACCTACAAGCCCCTGCCCGGCCGCTCCATTACCGTGCCGTGTTTTAAAAATGCCCGCATGCAGCCCGGCACCCTGCCGATCCGCATGTCCGGCGGATTATTCTGCAATGTGCCGACGGTGGTCAAAGCGGGCCGGAAATGACCGGACTCACTCCTTGACGATTTCGGCCCGCAGCCATTCGCATATACCGAAGGCCCATTCCTGCTGTTCGGAAGTGCCCTTCGCCTGCAATTCACCCATTTTTTCCGACAGGTTGACGAGAATCTGCCGATAGGAATGGCTCATCTGCGTTTCGATCAAAAGCTCCTTGGTGAGTTTTTTGACCTCTTTCGTGAGTTCTTCCTTGCTCAGAGATTCCGCCATGTCACCGCGGAAACCGGCGGCGTTGTTGCGGATAAAACCGATTTTCTCCATGAATTCCGAGGTGTCGAGATTGAGGGTCGGGGCAATGTCCTTGACCCGTTCCAGATCGACTTCACCTTCGAAGGTGG
>JADHTD010000053.1 GCA_016776525.1 Rhodospirillales bacterium | reverse complement strand
ACGATCAGGATCAGGTCTTCCATTAGGCCTGATTTCCTTCAGCGTCTTCCGGCTTAACCATGGTAAAACTTGAAGTGTCGCCCTTCTGCCGTTCGTCTTCCGGCATAACGCCCTCCACCATAAAGTGGACCTGTTCGGCCATCGATGTGGCATGGTCGCCGATGCGCTCTACGTTTTTGGCGATGAACAGCAGGTGCGTACACGTTGTAATGTTGCGCGGGTCTTCCATCATATAGGTCAGCAATTCCCGGAAGAAACTGGTGTACAGGGTGTCCACCTCCTGATCCTTGGTGCGGACATCTTCGGCCAGCTTTACGTCGCGGGTCATATAGGCATCCAGCACGTTCTTGATCATTCCCTGGACCAGGGTGCTCATGCGGGTGATGGTATTGGCGGTGCCGCTCAATTGCGGCGACTGGCTGATGGTGATGGTGCGTTTGGCGACATTCTTGGCGTAATCGCCGATGCGTTCCAGGTTGCTCGACAGTTTCAAGGCGGCGATGATGCTGCGCAGATCGTCTGCCAGGGGTTGGCGCAGGGCCAGCAACTTGATGGTGAAGATATCGATCTCCACTTCCAGGTCGTCAATGCGCTGGTCGCCGTCGATGACGCGGGCCGCCAGTTCCGGGTCGCGCCGGACCAGGGAATCGACGGCCAGGGCCAGTTGGCTCTCGGCCAGGCCGCCCATTTCGGCGATCATCCTGTCTAACTGTTCCAGGTCCTGATCGTAGGATTTGACGATATGCTCGGTTTCCATGGTATTCCCTCTTCGATTATAGCCGCAATCAACCGATCCGGCCCGTAATATAGGCTTCCGTGCGTTCGTCGCCGGGATTGGTGAAAATCTGTTCCGTATCGCCTTGTTCGACAAGGTATCCCAGATGAAAAAAGGCCGTTTTCTGGGAAACCCGGGCCGCCTGTTGCATGGAGTGGGTAACCATGATGATGGTGTAGCGCTCCTTCAACTCGTCGATCAGCTCCTCGACCTTGGCGGTGGCGATGGGGTCGAGCGCCGAACACGGCTCGTCCATAAGGATCACTTCCGGTTCGATGGCGATGGCCCGGGCGATGCACAGGCGCTGTTGCTGGCCGCCCGACAGGCTGGTGCCCGGTGCCTGCAGCCGGTCTTTGACCTCATCAAACAGGCCGGCCCGCTTGAGGCTTTTGACGACGATGCGGTCCAGGTCTTCGCGGTTCTTGGCCATGCCGTGGATGCGTGGACCATAGGCGACATTGTCATAAATCGATTTGGGGAACGGGTTCGGCTTCTGGAAGACCATGCCGACCCGGGCCCGGAGCGAGACCACATCGATACCCCTGGCGTAGATGTTTTCACCGTCCAAGGTAATGCGCCCGGCGACCCGGCAGCCCTCAATGACGTCGTTCATGCGGTTGAGGCAGCGCAGGAAAGTCGACTTGCCGCAGCCAGACGGTCCGATCAGGGCGGTTACACGGTTGGCCGGAATATTGAGGCCGATATCGAACAGGGCCTGATTGCCGCTATAGAAGACGGAGACACCTTCCGCCGACATGCAGGTCGGCAGGGCCGGGGTCACATCGGTTTCGGCGGGGTTGAATGCGGTTGTTATGGATGTCATTGGAATTTTTCCTACCAACGCTTTTCGAATTTCTTTCTGAGGATGACGGCCAGCAGGTTCATGCCGATCAGGAAGGCCAGCAGGACCATAATAGCGGCCGATGTTTTTTCCAGGAATGCCCGTTCCGGACTATCCGCCCACAGGAAAATCTGAACCGGCAGGGCGGTCGCCGGGTCGGTGAAGCTTTGCGGCACATCGACAATGAAGGCGACCATGCCGATCATCAGCAGCGGCGCCGTCTCGCCCAGGGCCTGGGCCATGCCGATGATGGTGCCGGTGAGGATTCCGGGCATGGCCAGCGGCACCACATGGTGGGCCACCGTCTGCACCGGGCTGGCGCCGACGCCCAAGGCCGCCTCGCGGATCGACGGCGGCACGGCTTTAAGGGCGGCGCGCGATGAAATGATGATGGTCGGCAGGGTCATCAGGGCCAGTACTATGCCGCCGACCAGGGGGGCCGAACGGGGGAGTTCGAAGAAATTGAGGAAAACGGCCAGACCCAGCAGGCCGAAGACGATGGACGGCACGGCGGCCAGGTTGTTGATATTGATCTCGATGATATCCGTCCAGCGATTCTTAGGCGCGAATTCCTCCAGGTAGGTGGCGGTCATGACGCCCAGGGGAAAGGCCAGCATTAAACAAACGGTAAGGCTGAAAAACGACCCCATGACGGCGCTCAGGATGCCGGCCATTTCCGGTTCTCGGGAATCACCGGAAGTAAAAAACCGCCAGTTGAAGCGTTTCTCCAGGCGGCCGTCGGCGGCCAGGGCCCGGATCCAGAGAACCTGGTTGTCGGAAATGCGGCGGTTGTCGGCGCTGGTTTCAAGGCTGATTTTGCCTTTTACCATCATATCCACATCGTCCGATGCCAGCAGCCAAACCGTTTTCTTTTGTCCGATCAGCGATGGATCGGCGAGCACCTTTTCCCGCAGATCAAAACCGGCACCGTTACTGATCAATTTATAGAGCTGCCGTTTGGCGCGGCGCTTGCGGGCCTTGGGGAAAGCATCGCGCAGAGACTGTTTGACCAGCCCCTGATAATCGGCCCGCGACAAGTCGTCTCTAAGTTTTGTACCCTTCGGATCAATGAGGCCCGATGAATACTCGATATTAAGGGCAATATAGATTTGCTGGAAGGCCGAGATGCCGGTGGAGAAAATGGTCAGCAGCAGGGCGCCCAGGAAAGCTACGGCAACGGTGATGGCGATGACGCCATAGAGCCGGAAACGGCGTTCGGCCTTGTTGCGCCGAGCTAAGTTGGCCGGGCCTTTGCGCAGGGATATTGTTTTGGGCGAAGTTGTTTCAGTCATATTGTTCGCGGTATTTCTTGACGGTTCTCAACGCAATGACGTTGAAGAACAGGGTGATGATGAACAGCAACAAGCCGAGGGCGAAGGCGGACAGCGTCTTTGGACTGTCGAATTCCTGGTCGCCGGTCAGCAGGCCGACGATCTGAACGGTAACGGTGGTGACGGCCTGCAAGGGATTAACCGTCAGATTTGCCGCCAGACCGGCCGCCATGACGACGATCATGGTTTCCCCGATGGCCCTGGACGTGGCCAGCAACAGGCCGCCGACGATGCCGGGCAGGGCCGCCGGGAAGATGACCTTTCTGACGGTTTCCGACTTGGTCGCTCCCAGCCCGTAGGAGCCGTCCCGCAACGATTGGGGCACGGCGGAAATGACATCATCGGCCAGCGAAGAAACAATGGGGATGATCATCACCCCCATGACCAGTCCGGCCGCCAGGGCGCTTTCCGATGATACATCCAGACCAATGCCTTCGCCCGAGTTGCGGATCAGCGGGGCGACCACCAGGGCGGCAAAAAATCCGTAAACAACGGTCGGGATTCCGGCCAGGATTTCGAGAACCGGTTTGACGATGTTCCGAACCGCCGGCAGGGCGTATTCCGCCAGATAAACGGCGCTCAGCAAGCCGACCGGGGCGGCGACGGTCATGGCGATGGTGCTGATCAGCGCCGTACCGAGCAGCAGCGGAACGGCGCCGAAGGCACCCGAACCTCCGACCTGGTCGTCGCGTATCGCCGTCTGCGGCGACCATTCCAGGCCGAAAAGAAAGTCGGTAATCGGCACCGCCTGGAAGAAGCGGATGGACTCGAAGATGAGCGACAGGACAATGCCGATGGTGGTGAAAACGGCTACCGTGGAGCAGGCGATCATGAGGGCCATGACCGTCTTCTCCACGGCTACCCGCCGGGCCTTCGCTGACGGGACGTACATCCGGCCTCCGTCGGCACCCGGCAAGGCGGGCAGGGGATCGTTACATGGCGAGGTTGGCAAGACCGTTCACCTTTTTATGCCAGTCCATGCGTTCAGCATCGGGCATGGGGATCAGGCCTTTTTCGGAAAGATAGCCTTCCGGGCCCCAGGCTTTTTCGCTGGTGAATTCGGCCAAGAACTCTTTGATGCCGGAGACTTTACCGACATGGGCCTTCTTCACGTAGAAGAACAGAGGGCGGGAGACCGGATATTTGCCGTCGGCGATATTCTCGAAGGTCGGGGCCTGGCCCTTGATGACACTGCCCTGGACCTTGTCGGCATTCTGGTCGAGGAAGCTGAAACCGAAGATGCCGAAGGCTTTCGGGTTGGCTTCAAGCTTTTGGACGATCAGGTTGTCGTTTTCACCGGCTTCGATGAAGGCGCCGTCTTCGCGGATCGTATGGCAAAGGGTTTTATAGGCTTTCTTGTCTTTCTTCTTGAGAGCCTTGACCCAGCCGATTTTCTTGCAGCCGCCTTCCATGGCCAGTTCGACAAAAGCATCACGAGTGCCAGAAGTCGGCGGCGGGCCGAGAACTTCGATTTTGGCCGCCGGCAGGGAGGCGTTAACCTCTTTCCAGGTCTTATAAGGGTTGGTCCTGGTTTTACCTTCCCCGGCCGGAACGTTTTTGGCCAAGGCCAGGAAAACGTCTTTGAGGCTCAGTTTCATAACTGCGGCTTTCCTGGAATTGGCGATAACGATGCCGTCATAACCGATTTTGACTTCAACGATGCCGGTGATGCCGTTGGAGGCACATTTCTTCACTTCCGACTTCTTGATACGGCGCGAGGCATTGGTGATGTCCGGGTGCTTGTCGCCGATACCGGAGCAGAACAGCTTCAAGCCGCCGCCGGAACCGGTGCTTTCGACAACCGGTGATTTGAACGAGGTGGTTTTGCCGAACCGTTCGGCGACGGCCGTGGCGAAGGGAAATACGGTAGAAGATCCGACGACGCGGATCTGGTCGCGGGCTTCAGCCACGCCGGAAACGGCAACGGAAGAGAGAATTGCTAAGCCTAAGGCTTTCTTGATCATGAGAATCTGTCTCCTGTGATCGGTCATTGTTTATGACGGCTTTAATCCGTCGTCGCAGCCGACCTTAGGCGTCGTGGGATTCCCTTTTATGACAATGTTGTTACAGTTTTGTGACGGTAGTTGCTGGAGCCTGACCCCAACCCAGTTATTTACTGGAACTCGACCCCAACCCAACCGCACCTGGAATAAGCGAAATGCAAACTAGGCCGCGACTGCGGGCCGCGAACCGTTTCGTGAGCCAAGGGCGTAGCCCGCCCGGCGCTTGAGGGAAAAAAATCCCTCAAACCTCAACCGGCAGGAAGACGGTAAAGGTGCTGCCGGCGCCGAGGGTGCTGTCTATGATCAGCCGCCCCCGATGGCGGTTGACGATATGTTTGACGATGGCGAGACCTAAGCCGGTACCGCCCATGGAGCGCGAGCGGCCTTTGTCGATGCGGTAAAATCGTTCGGTCAGGCGCGGGATATGTTCCAGCGGGATGCCGTCCCCGGAATCACTGATGGCGACGGCAAGGCCGGGGTTGCCGGTTTCAGGTATACGCTCGACGGCGGTGACGCTAATGCCGACCCGGCCTCCCTCCTTGCCGTACTTGATGGCATTATCGATCAGGTTGTGAAAAACCTCGGTCAGTTCATCGCGGCTGCCGGTGATCGGCGCCAGGCCTTGCGGGCAGTCGATGTGTATCTCGGTGTCCTTCTCTTGCGCCCGTTTCGAAAGGGTATCGGTGGTTTCCCTCAACAGCTGGCTGAGTTCAACGGACTCGTCAGGCTGGATATGTTCGTTTGCCTCGACCTTGGACAACGACAACAAGTCGCCGATCAGGCGCGCCATGCGGTTTGCCTCGCCATCCATGATGTCGAGAAAGCGTTCGCGCGCTGCCGGATCATCCTTGGCAGCCCCCTTCAGGGTTTCAATGAAACCAACCAGTGAGGACAACGGCGACCGCAGTTCGTGGCTGACATTGGCGACAAAATTGGCGCGCATGTCTTCAGCCGCCTTGATGGCGGTGATGTTGTGCAACACCAGGACGGCATGGGCGGAACCCCTGGCCAGCAAGGGCAGGGGGGCGGCATGAATTTCGAAAATTCGTTCCACCGGTACCGGGAAGGTGATGGTTGCTTCTGGACAGGGTTCGCCCCTGAGCACGCAGTTGACGGCTTCCAGCGCCTCCGGGTGGCGCAGCGACAGGGACAGGTCTCGATCACGGATCGAAGTACCCAAGAGATTCTGGGCGGCGCCGTTGGCGCTCAGCACGATCCGGTCCTCCGACAACAGCAGAATCGGGTCGGGCAGGGAATCAAGAATGGTGGCGGCGACCAGGGTGTCGATGCTGTCTTCCGGCGGCACGAATTCATGGGGGCTGCGGGGTGTCAGGCGGAAGGACACCCAGATGCTGGCGGCCAGCACGGTCATGCCGATGATGACCGCCGGCACCGGTTCGAGCAGGCCCAGGGCGATGAACAACGCCATGACGGCGGCGGCCGGTATGATAACGGCGGCGACCCCGGCCAGTCTGCGGGCGGTCAGGTTTGTCATGCGTTCGGTTCGGCCCTCTGTCCAAGCATGACGCAGTTAAACAACATCCGCCGCTTCTTCAAGCTGGAAATGCCCGGGCGCTTACT
Source organism: Rhodospirillales bacterium (assembly GCA_016776525.1). Lineage (GTDB taxonomy): Bacteria > Pseudomonadota > Alphaproteobacteria > Rhodospirillales > JADHTD01 > JADHTD01. Next base: position 5,328 of record JADHTD010000053.1, on the reverse strand, counting down.
CAAACCAAAGAAAAACCGCGCCGGGGGGAGGCCCGGCACGGCTTGAGGATGTTCTTCTCGGTTTATCTTTCTTTTATTCTTTCGATTTGTCGATCGCCTGGGCGCGCATGTCGCAGGCGAAGGTCAGCAGGAATTGCAGGGCTTGCTGCGATTGCGGTTTGCTTAGCATGCCTAGCGTCGTCAACAGGCCGCCGGTTTTGGTATTCTCCGATTCACTGGCGGCGTGTTTCATAGCCGATTGCATGATGTGCACCATGTCGGCGACGTCTTCCGTGGCCAGGTTGTTGACCATGTGCTCGATAAAGATGAACAGCCTTTCAAGCATGTTGTCGGTCATCGCTTCACGGGCCCCGTGGATGAGCGTCAGCAGGTCGAATACGGTATCCAGCCCGCCGCTACGGTTGAGCTCGGTCACCCGGTAAATAATCTTGAGCACGGCGTCCCGGGTGTCTTCATCATTGAGCCGATCGACCACTTCCAGGGTATTGGCGCCGGCGATGCTGAGCCTCTCGACCATGCTGTCGGTGAGCGCTTCCTGGGCCGCCGTCGCCAGCCGGATGACGCCGGCCTCGGTGTCGTTGGCAAGGGGAGTGTCTGACATGTCCGTTCTCCCCTTACAAGAGGCCCTTGGCCGACAACCAGTAGAGGCGGTTGTAGGCCAGTTTGAACCAATGGATCATCTGCGACGGCGGACCCGGGTTGGGCGGCGTCTTATAGTCGAACCAGACGTAGGTGCCGGTCGACAGGCCGGTTTCGACGAAACAGAAGACCTTGCCGTCATAATTCCGGGCCCAGCGGCCTTCGGACAACAGAGAGACCAGGTTGTCGATGATGGTGTCGGCCTCGAAGTGCGCCGTTGATCCGGCTTTGGAGATGGGAATGTTGGTGGTGTCGCCACAGACGAAGACGTCGGTGGAGCCCTCCCGCAGCAATTTGTCCCGGTCGGTCGGCACCCAGCCGCCGTCGCCGAGGCCTGATCCGGTGTCAGGCCTTTCTCAAAGGGCAGGATGGCGCCCATGCTGACGAAAACGCTGACCGGGCGTTCGAAAACGGCGGCAACGGACGCCATCATGGCGGCCATTTGAATTTTTTCGTGATCGCTGGAACACAACAGCACGTAAAGCGGTGGATTTGACATTCGTTTATTATCTTCCTGCATGGTGTTGGGGTGAATTTTATAGTCTTAAAGCCTGAGCCATTTCTATCCATTTTTTCCATAAATAATTTGTAGTATGGACATGCTGGAATCGTATGAATTCTAAAATTACACACCTTGGGGGTTGTGAAACCCGGTGTGACGACGGTCACCGCTGTAACCGGCTTTTCGGTTTAAACAGGGATTTAAGGACTGCGAAGGAATGGCCGTATCGCCAATTCCTTTTTGGATTCCAATCGGATATGATGGGTTTTGACGCCCGCTTAAAGTTTTATTAGGGCAAATGTGGGGTAATCGCGCCATGGCCAAGCGCGCAATGAACAAGAAGCAATCGCTTCCACAAAAAGATAACCAGCAAAAAAACGAGCCGCTTTTTGCCATGGAAGACGGCTGGGCGGTCAAGCTGATCGGAACGTCTCCGGATCTGGTTTGTATCTGTACGGACGGTTCGATCGCTTTTATCAACGAGGCCGGCACGGCCATGCTCGGCCTCAAATCAGCCAAACGCCTGATGGGCCGCCCCTTTGCCGATTTTATCCACGCCGATTACCTGGGCATTGCCGGCGGCCTGTTGGATGGCCGGGACGGCAGCGCCGATAGCGATCTTTTCCCCCTGAAACTGAAACGCAGCCGGGGGAAAACCATCGATGTTGAAATCCTGGCCATTCCCTATGGCGAGCCGGACGACAAAACCGTCATTATCCGCGCCCGGGATATTACCGACCGGGTTAAAACCTTCGAAGATCTGCTGGTAATCCACAGCGAACTGGAGGACCGCGTCGACCAACGGACCGAAGAACTGACTCGGGAAATCAGGGTCCGGCGCAAAGCGGAACAGGAACTCCTGCTGGCCGGAAAGATCATCGAAAATTTCAACGAAGGGGTGATGATCTTTGACCGGGATATGAAGGTTTTCTCGATCAACCCGGCCTTTACCGAAATCACCGGCTATCGGGCCAAGGATATCATCGGCAAAAAACCCCACTTCCAAAAGGTTCTGGAAGAAAATGAAGAACTGTCCGGCGAAATCTGGCAGGCCCTCGACAAGAAGGACCGGTGGCAGGGGGAGTTCTGGAACAAACGGAAAAACGGCGATGAATATGCCGAACGATTGTCGATTTCCGCCATTGCTGACGAAAGCGGTAATGTTCAGGAATATGCCGTCGTCATCAGCGACGTCACCAAGCGCAAGCAGGATGAGGAGCATATCCGCTTTCAGGCCAATTACGACGCCCTGACCGGGCTGCCCAACCGGACCCTGTTCATGGACCGGCTGGCCCAGTCCCTGCCGGCGATGCGGCGCTCGGAAACCAACCTGGGCCTGATGTTCATCGATCTCGACGGTTTCAAGCTGGTCAACGACACCCTGGGGCATAACGTTGGCGACCAACTGCTGATGGAAGCCGCCGGCCGCTTGCAGAAATGCATTCGCGACGGTGACACGGTGGCCCGCCTGGGCGGCGACGAATTCACTATCATCATGCCCAATCTGGCCGACCCCCGGGATGCACCGCTGGTGGCCCAGCGCGTGCTCGACGCCCTGTCCAAGCCGTTTCAACTGCAAGGCCATGAGTCTTTCATTTCCGGCAGTATCGGCATCACCGTTTTCCCGGACGATGCGACCGACCCCAACGAACTGATCAAGAATGCGGACGCCGCCATGTACCGGGCCAAGGAGCAGGGCAAAGCCAACTATAATTTCTATACCGCCGACCTCAACGAACAGGTCAAGGAAAGGATGGTTCTCAAAAACGGCCTGAGCAAAGCCCTGGAGAACGGCGAATTTTCGCTTTTCTACCAACCGAAGCTGAAGACCATGACCGAAGAAGTGACCGGCGTTGAAGCCCTCATGCGCTGGAACAGCCCGGAACTGGGCATGGTCTCGCCGGTCAGGTTCATCCCGATCCTGGAAGAAACCGGCTTGCTGGTCGAAGTCGGTGAATGGGCGCTGAGGACCGCCTGCATGCAGCACAAGGCCTGGCTCGACGAAGGCCTGCCGCCGATTTCAGTGGCCGTCAATTTGTCGGCCCGGCAGTTACGGGAAGACGATTTCGTGCCGCTTTTCGACAAGGTCCTCAACGAAGCCGGCATCGGGCCGGAAGGCCTCGAGGTGGAAATCACCGAAAGCATGCTGATGTCCGATGCAACGCGGGCCGTGGAAGCGCTTGAGGAAATCAGCGCCATGGGAATCCAGGTATCCATGGATGACTTTGGGACCGGTTATTCGTCGCTCAGTTACATCAAGCGTTTTCCCATCGACACCATCAAGATCGACCGCTCGTTCGTCTCCGATATCGCCACCAATCCCGACGATGCGGAGATCATCAAAACCATCATCAATATGGGCCAGACCCTGAACCGGAAAATCGTTGCCGAGGGCGTTGAAACCGAAGAACAACTCACCATCCTGCGCGAATACCGGTGTGATGAGATTCAGGGGTATTACTTCAGCCCGCCGCTGCCGGCCGAAGAGGCGACAGCTTTTCTCAAGCAGAGTTTCAAAGACGTCGCCTGAAGGGTCTATGGAAGGCTGGGGGTCAGCCGTTAACGGCGCGCCAGGAGCATCTCAATCCCATTTCGCCTGCCGTGTTGAAGACGGTGGCCAGGCAGGATTGCTCGGTTTCTTCCGGAATCGAGACCGAAATGTTGATGCTGTAATGATAATCATCGGCTTCCGGAATGATCTGCGAATTGAGGCGCACGATGTTGGCCTTGAATTGCACAAAAACCTCGCTCAGGCGGGCGATCAGGCCGGGCCGGTCACCGCCGGTGACGGAGATGCGGTGGGTAATGCGGGCGCTGGGGGCATGAACAAAGTCGAGGTCGAACGGCATCACAGTGATTTCGGCATCCCTCAGCACCGCCATGGTGGTCAATTCGGTGCGAACCGAATCCAGGGTGGTGTCTTCGGTCAGTTCACAAATGGTCGAGAATTCGGCGCCGCCGCCGAGAACGGCGAAGGTCGTATCGCCCAGGTTGAGGCCTAAATCGAACAGATGACTGGTGATTTCAGAGACGAGGCCGACCCGGTCGGCACAAGAAATGGAAATGAAGACGGTTGTCATGGCAATATAATCTATATTCGGTGATAAGGAGACGTGCGATTATTGGGATTATTCCAGCATGATCAAGAAAACAAACCATAACCGACTTCTGATGCCTTGTCTCGGCGTCGTCTTTGCTCTGTGTCTGGCCGTTGTGCCGGCCGCTCCGGTCCCGGCGCAAACGGATGGAGTCGAGCGTTACCTCGATTTTTTCAACGACATCGTTTTCGGGTCGGAATTCGATCCGAAATTGAAAAACACCGTTGTCGCCAAATGGCAGGGGCCGGTGCGCATCGCGCTTAAGGAAAAGGTGACGCCGGAATTCCGTAAGACGGTTGTGCATAATGCCCGCATGCTGTCGGTGCTGTCCGGCCTCGATATCCGGGTCCTTGAGCCGGGTGAGAAAAAACCCAACCTGTATATGTTTTTCGTTCCCCGCCGGGAAATGACCAAGGTCCGGGTCAAGGGGGTCAGCAAGACCTTGCTGGAGAAACTTTCACGTACCGGCGGCTGCTATTTCCTGGCCTTCAAAAAACCGCCGAGCCGCATCATTCTGGGTGTCGTTGTAGTTAATATAGAGCGTAAGGATGGTGGTATAAAGCATTGTATTTTAGAGGAATTAACCCAGACGTTAGGATTGCCGAATGACAGCAATGCCTTCCGGCCCAGCCTCTTTAGCGACAAGGACAAGTTGCTCAAACCGTCGCGGGCCGACGTCATCTTGTTGAAGACGCTGTACCATCCCCGCCTGAAACCGGGATTGCCGCACAAACAGGCCTTGCAGGTGGCCCGCGGCATCATTGCCGACCTGGACCGGGCCCTGCCGAAACGCTAAGGCGCTAGCCCAGGGCATCCATCATATCTTTGGACAGCCGGATGATGCGGTGCGTTTCCTCCCAAAGGTCCAGGCTGTCCAGGTCTTCCAGATGGAACCAGGCGGCATCTACCGCATCATCGCCGGCGACGGCCTCGCCGGACCGCCAGGCGGCCAACAGGTCAACCAGGGTGTAATGGTAACGCACACCGCCGCTGTCATCCCGGTCGATGGAATCGACGACATCGATAAGCCCGAGGATTAATACCTCCAGGCCGGTTTCCTCGCGGACTTCGCGGATTGCCGCTTCGGAT
>JADHTD010000052.1 GCA_016776525.1 Rhodospirillales bacterium | reverse complement strand
TGTGGTGCCGGTGGCCGTGGCTTCCGAAGTGATGACCAATGAGGACATCGCCATCACCGGACAGGTAACGGCCAGCGACGGGGACGCCGACGAACTGACCTTTGGCCTGGCCGACGGCGGCGGGCCGGAACATGGCCAAGTCTATATGAATGCCGACGGCACCTATGCCTACATTCCGGGAACCAATTTCAGCGGCACCGACAGCTTCACCTACACCGTCAGCGACGGCCAGGGCGGTGTTTCCGAAGCGGTTGTAACGGTTACTGTCGGGGCGGTTGCCGATGCCCCGGACCTGGAAACCACGGATAGGGTTGTCGACGGCGGCGATGCGACGCCGCTTACCGTCAAAGGCACCGGCCGTGGTGACACCCTGGCGGGCGGCGCCGGCGGCGACAAAATCCTGGGACGGGGCGGTGATGATCTCATTCATGGCGACACGGTCAGGGCGGCTGCCGTTCTCGACCTGGATATCCGCGCTTCGCTGACCGATTTGGATCAGTCGGAAACCCTGGCGGTTGCGGTCGGCGGCTTGCCCGAAGGGGCGGCCCTGTCCGCTGGTGTCGAAGACGGCGACCTATGGGTTCTGACGCCGGATCAACTGGACGGCCTGACCCTGACCCTGCCCGACGGTTATGCCACTGATTTCCAGTTGCAGGTGACGGCCATCGCAACGGAAACGGAAGGCGGCCAGGCGCATACCACCGGGACCATCGACATCACCTTCCAGGACATGGGCGGCGCCGACGACATCCGCGGCGGCGGAGGTGACGATGTGGTTTATGCCGGAAGCGGCGACGATGCCGTTCGCGGCGATGCCGGTGATGATGAACTCCATGGTGACGCCGGGGATGATGAATTGGTCGGCGGCAGCGGCGATGACCAGCTTTACGGCGGTGCCGGAGACGATCAACTGGTCGGCGACAAAGGCGATGACCAGCTTTACGGCGGCGCCGGGGATGATTTCCTGGAAGGCGGCAAAGGCGACGACCTGCTGAGCGGCGGCGAAGGCCAGAACGTTTATGTCTTCGAGGAAAAAACCGGTTCCGACACCATTACCGACCTGAAGGGCGGCGACAGCCTGCGTTTCGAAGGCAAGGATTTCCTCGATGCCGACGTGCACATCGAACAGGAAGGCGACAACGCCATCCTCACCTTCGGTGGCGTCAAGAATGTCGACGTCACCTTGCAGGATTTCGATTCATCGTCGCAGAGCTACAGCGTCACCCAGGACGGCGACGCCGTCGTCATTACCATCGACGAGACAAGTTTGTAAGTCAGGGAGAAAGCGGACTCAGTTGGTTTTCGGCAGGGCGAATATCTGGCCCGGGAAGATCAGGTCCGGATCGCGGATCTGATCCTTATTGGCTTCATAGATAACGTGATACTGGATACCCTCGCCGTAAGTGCGCCGGGCCAGCCGCCACAGGCTGTTGCCGGGCTGTACGACGACGTTGCCGCCGGGCTTCAACAGGGCGACTTTTTCCGGTTCCTCGCGGGAGAAGGGGAAGGATATCCGCGCCTGCACCTTGCCGCCCTTGTCCACCTGATCGACCCGCATGGTGTACTGCCCGGGTTTGATCGGATGGTCGGGCAACAGGCTCCAGCGGCCGTCGTTGTCGGACCGGGTGCGGCCGATGAAGGAATTGTCGCTATACAACTGGACCATGGAATTGGGGGCCGACTGGCCGCTGATCCGAAGGTTGCCTTTTTCGTCGTAATCGATGGTATCGACGATCAGTGCCTGGGCTTCCTCACGGGTACGGGGTTTTTGCAAAACGGTGCTGGCGCCGCCGCCGACGTTCGGCACCTTAAGGGCCAGAGCCTGTGAGTCCTTCGAGGAGTCCCGCCCGGCGATGTCCTTGCCTTTTTCCGGCACCACCAGCACCACCGAATTGGCGGAAGCCACCTTTTGGCCGTCCGCCGTCAGCATTTCCAGGCTGAGGGTGCGGTTGCCGGGGGTCAGCGGTGTTTCCGGCACAAACACCCATTCGCCGCGGGCATCCGCCGTTACCCGGCCGATTTCCTTGCCCGCTTCGAGAATGATGACGGTGCTGCCCGGCGCCGCCCGCCCGGCGATAACGGCATCGCCCTTGGGGTTGACGCGGACCACGTCGAAACTGGGTTTAATCTGTTCGGAAGCGGTGGGTTCGGGGGGCGGAGCCGGTTTCGGTTCCGCTTTTTGCTCGGCGACGGTCTTTTCCTCACCCTCTGGCGCGCCGGGATAATAGTTCAGGCCGATGGCGGCAACGACGGCGATAAGGCCAATGGCGGCGATCAGAAGTGGCTTGTTCACCCGGTCCCCCTTGGGTGGAATTGACGTCAAAAGCCCCAGGATCATTACCCTAGTACGGCCCCCGGACGGGCGCAATGCACATCCCTGTGTTTTTTGGAATTTTGTGAAATTTCAATAAGTTGACCTGCGGCGGGCCGAATTAGTAGGTGCTGGACGGGCCGCCGGCGGGCTGCTTGCCGATTCGATTCTCAACCGCTTTCAGGGATTGCAAGTAGACCAGGGCCGCTCTCAGGTCGGCCTTGGTCCATTTTGAGGTCGAGTTGCTGACCACTTCGCCCATGCCGCCGCCCAGGAAGTCGCCGTCCGGCAGCATGCCGATGGTCAGCGCCGATTCCAGGTCGTCCGCCGACCACTTGCCGATGCCGGTGCCATCATGCGGCGTGATGTTGGGCACGGATTCACCGTCCGGGCCGTCGTTGGTGCCGGCCATGTGCCGGTCTGTTTGCAGGCCACCCAACTTGTTGCGCGGCGTATGGCATTCGCCGCAATGACCGAGGGCCTCGACCAGGTATCGCCCGCGGTTCCACTGGGCGTCCTTTGACGGGTCCGGTTTCATCGGGCCTTGCTTGAAGTTGAGCGCCCGCCACGGCCCGACCATGAAGCGCGACCCGAAGATGATGCCCGCCTGGTGTTTTTTATTGGCTTTGGCGAGCGGCTTGAGGCTGAAGATATAGGCTTTGAGGTCGAGGATGTCCCGGTCGGTCATTTGTGTATAAGCGACGAAGGGAAAGACCGGGAAGTAGTTGTCGCCATCCCGATTTTTGCCGTCCCGCATGGCGCGCAGGAAATCGGCGTCGCTCCAGCCGCCGATGCCGGTCTTTTTGTCGGGTGTGATATTGGGGCTGTAATAAACGCCGAAGGGCGTCTTCAGTTCCCGGCCACCGGCGAGCAACGGTCCCTTGTTCTTGGTGTCCGTATGGCAGCCGGCGCAGCCACCGGCGTCGAACAGGTATTTACCGCGTTTGACGGCCGCCGGGTCGGCGGACAGGGCCGGGGTCGCCAATGCCCCGCCCAGCAACAGACCCAGAAAACCGCTTAGGACAGCAGGCCGCACGAAATGGCTCCGGTCCGCTTACTTCTTTTTCACCCGGAACGGTTTATGGCAGCCGCCGCAGGTTTTTCCCATGGCCCCAAAGGCCTTGGCGAAGGCGCCCATGTCGCCGGAATGAACGACCGTGGAAAGATGCCGGGCGGCTCTCTGATAGGCCACGACGGCGGCTTTGAATTCGGCCGGTTTCGACCAGATTTCCTCTTTGGCGCCGGTCTCGCCGAAGTCGGAGCCTTCCGGGAACAGGTCAGGGACCACTTTAGATAACTGGAACATGGCATGCGACAGGGCGTCGGCGTTTTTGGCCGGGGCCTGCTTTTTGACGATCATGGCCAGGCCCTTCATGGTGCCGCCGACGGCTTTCATGACGGTCTTGCGGTGGGCGATGTCGGCGTCGGAATCGGCAAGCGCCGGGGCGGCCGGGGCCAGTCCCAGGACGGTAAAAGCGATTAAAGCGAAAATGAGTTTCTTGATGGTGTGCATGTCGAGCCCCCTCGTATGCTGTTTAAGTGAATAAATGACATTAGCCGCCGACAATTCATCTGCGAAAGCCAAATTAGGCCTTGCCCCATCACAAGTCTGTGAGGAATCCTGAACGGCCCGGACACCGGATGTCCTTATTTTCGCCCGCCAACCCAACGAGGGAGCCGCCGACCGATGACCGAAATATCTTCCCTGTGCGTATTCTGCGGTTCCAAAATGGGCGCCGATGAGGCCTATGCGGATGCGGCCCGCGCCCTGGGGCGCGAGATCGCCCAGCGCGGCGTCAATCTGGTCTATGGCGGCGGCGGCATTGGCATCATGGGTATCCTGGCCCATACCGTCCTGGCCGAAGGCGGCACGGTGACCGGCGTCATTCCCCATTTCATTATGGAACTGGAAGTCGGCGACCCGGGGCTCACCGAACTGATCCTGGTCGACAACATGCACGACCGCAAACGCAAGATGTTCGAACTCTCGGACGGCTTTATCACCCTGCCGGGGGGGCTGGGCACCCTGGACGAAACTTTCGAGATCATCACCTGGAAGCAATTGCGCCAGCATTCGAAACCGATCGTCGTGCTCAATGCGGGCGGTTATTGGGACCCCTTCAAGGGCATGGTCGAGAAGATCATCGATCAGGATTTCGCCCATGCGGCGGCGGCCGAGCTGTTCACCGTCGTCGATACCCCGGCCGAGGTCTTCCCGGCCCTGGCCGACGCCCCGGAACCCCAGGACGTGGTGCTCACCGATCACCTGTGATGGGCTTATTTTACACAAAAAAATGATGATGAAGGCCGGGGGGGCCATCTGATATAGTGTGGCGAAAGAATACTAGGGGTTGGGAGGCTTCCATGTTTCGCTCAAGGATTATCGTGTGCGCCACCGGCGCACTGTTTCTCGTCGCCGGTTGCCAGACCACGCCGTCGGTCTCCATCGAGGAAGCCAAGAAGATCACCGCCAGTTTCGAGGGCCAGTCCTTCAAGGCGCCGCCGCGCACTATCCGCGACATTACCAAAATCCTCGAACAGTTCCCGCCGCAACGCCCGGACCATGTGAAGGCCCTGCAGCAGCGTGCCGCCGAGCCGATCCCGGCCGACGTCAAGGCTGATAAAGGTAAGCTCGCCCATTTCCTATACGGCCGGGCCATGGCCCTGGACCGCCTTGGAAAAAATCTCGAAGCCGTCAACGTCATGCGTGAAGCCATCAGCCTTGCCGAAAAGAACCTAAGCGGCCCCGAATTGGGAGAAATTATACATAAGGCGGCATGGCTGGAAATGGGCCTCGGTCGGTGGCAGGCCACCGCCCGAATGCTGGAACGGGCACTGAATTTGAAAGAGAGGAATGCCAATGTCCACGCCGGCCTGGCACGGGTCTATGCCTGGTCCGGTGATTTTGCCAAAGCCGATCGACATCAGAAGTTGGCGGAGCAAAAGTATTCCCGTTCTCAATCCCCCTGGGCCACCATTCATCCGGTCAATGCCAAGGCGACGATTGCCCTCAACAAGGGCAGATATAAGGAAGCCATCCGCAATTACCGAACAGCCTTAAATACTTTCTGGTCAACCGGACAAATTGATAAGTGGCCGGAATGGCTGGACGCCAACTGGCGGCACCTGGCCCGCTCGCTGGCCCGGGACGGCAAGCTGAACGAAGCCGAACTGGAAATCCGGGATGCCCTGAAAAACATGCTGGACCGCTACGGCACCAAGTACCACCGGCGCATCGTCGGTACCATGCGCACTTTTTCCGACATCCTGATCAGAAAGGGGCGCCTCAATGAAGCCCGGCAGATGGTTGGGGAAGTCATACAGATCAACAAGACCGTGGGGGTCCCTGAAACCGCCCTGGATAGTATCGGCGGTAAATTCATGGGTGCCGTCATTGATTTGAACCTGGGCGATTACGTGCAGTCTTATGAAAAATTCAGGGATATTGAACGTTCCGTCGGGGACGACCCCTGGATGGTTGAAAAATACATCAAGAAAACAGTGGATCGTTTCTTCGCCTATGTCCTGGGCGGTCGGGCACAGGACGTTTTGCCTGAAATCGAGTCCCTGGTGAAGGAGAATGCCGGGTTCTTCGGCGAAGATAGTGCGCAAACGCTGGTATCCCGTAGCCTGCTCGGCTTGACCCTGGCTTCCCTGGGCCGGGATCGTGAGGCGCTCAGTCACTTCAGGGCGGGCATGTCTGCCGTGGAAGACGTAAACGGCGGCACTTCGGCCGGTTCCGGCGGAGGGACGTCCTTCTCCAGCTTTTCACGGACCCTTCTGCTGGAAGGCTACCTCAACCTGCTGGCCCGGTTGAGCAAGGATACATTGACTTTACCCAAAGGATTTGATGCCCGGAGCGAGGCTTTCCGGATCGCCAGCGCCTTGCGTTCGCAGGTCGTCGACAAGGCGCTGTCGGCCAGTGCGGCGCGGGCCTCCGTCGACAATCCGGAACTGGCGGACTTGATTCGCCGGGAACAGGATGCAGCCCATCGGGCAGCGGCATTGAGCACCCTGTTGCTGAATAACCTGTCGAGCGGAGACCGGTCGGCTTCTGAATTGCGGCAACGGCTGGAAAGCCTGCAACAAGCCCGGGAAGCCCTGCTGAAGGAAATCGGGGAACGCTTTCCCGACTATGCCGGCCTGATCAACCCGAAACCCTTGAGCGTGGCACAGGCCCGCCAGCACCTGCGGTCCGGCGAGGCCTTGTTGAGCATCTACTCCGGCAAAAAGCAGACCTTCGTCTGGGCGGTACCGAAAGAGGGTCAAATTGCCTATGCCGCCGTCCCCCTGGGGCGCGATGAACTGGACAACTGGGTTGAGGCCTTGCGCACTTCCCTCGATCCGGGCGCCATCGCCAGCCTGGGGGACATCCCCGCCTTCGACACCAAATCGGCCTATGACCTGTTCGCCAAATTGCTCAAACCCGTCGAGGCCGGATGGAAGGACGCCAAGAGCCTGTTGGTCATCACCGACGGCGCCCTGGGCCAGCTGCCGTTCTCCCTGCTGCCGACCGCCCCGGTCACCTTGAAACCGGAATCGGGCGTCCTCTTCAGCCGCTACCGGGACATACCCTGGCTGGCCCGCAGCCATGCCGTCACCGTACTGCCGTCGGTGTCCTCCCTCAAATCCCTGCGCGGCGTCCGCAAGGGCCGCAAGGCCGACCGGCCCTTTGCCGGGTTCGGCGATCCGTTCTTTAACCGGCCGCAGCAGCTGGCGGCCCGCCGCGCCGCCCGCCGTCAGGTGGCCTCGCTGCGCAGTGCGCCGAAACTCCGCTCTGCCGATAACGTAACCATCGAAAATCTGCCCCGGCTGGCCGATTCCCGCGACGAGATCACCGCCATCGCCAAGGTCATGAAGGCCGATCTCAGCCGCGATGTGTTCCTGGGCGAAAAGGCCAGCGAGGACACCGTTAAATCCCTCGACCTGACCTCTTACAGGGTCATTTCGTTCGCCACTCACGGCCTGGTGCCGGGCGACCTCAACGGCCTCATGCAGCCGGCCCTGGCCCTGTCGGCGCCCAGCGTGACGCGGGGCAAGGAAGACGGCCTGCTGACCATGGGGGAAATCCTCGGCCTTAAACTCAATGCCGACTGGGCCGTATTGTCGGCCTGCAACACGGCGGCGGCCGAAGGCAAGGGCGCCTCGGCGGTCAGCGGACTGGGCCGGGCCTTCTTCTATGCCGGGGCGCGGTCCCTGCTGGTCTCCAACTGGCCGGTGCATTCCGGGGCGACCACGGAGCTGATGACGACGCTGTTTAAGCTGCAGGCCGATAACCCGCGCCTCAGCCGGGCCGAGGCCCTGCGCCGCACCCGCCTGCATATGATTGACAAGGCAGTGGCCCGGCTCGGCAAAAAAATCGGCTTCTCCTATGCTCATCCGATCTTCTGGGCGCCGTTTGCCATCGTCGGCGACGGCGGCGGGGCCTAAGCCGTAATTCATTAGCCTTGACGGGAGAAAGCAGTCCCTTAATTAAGGTTTAAAAAGGGATTCTGCGATTTCCTTAAGAAATCCGCCGGGGGTGCTGGCGATTAAGGTGATCAGGGCTATGCCGATCTTTTCGATCCAGAACCATTGCATGCGACGGGCCTGAATGGGCCAAACCCGCATGGCGTTGGTCTGATTGTAGAGCGATCTCAGTTTTTCCAGGGCTTCATCCTCGGCGTTCAGCTTTGCGCCGGATTCATGAACGGATTGCCGCAGGGCGTCGTTTCTTCTGCAACGCCGGTCGATCAGCCATAGGGCCTTACGTTTTTGCCGTTCCAGTTCCCGCATGACACGGGTCAGAGGAGCTAGAAAGGCGAAGACCTGTAGGGCCAGGATGAAGATGAACATAAAAATAAAAATACGCCTGAGGATATCCAGGGTAACCGGCCCGTATCTCGTTTCGAGGGCGGTATCCGGTATCGTGAAAACACCCTCCCAGTTAAAAAAGATAATAATCCAGACCGCCAGGTAGATCAGCGGTATCAGCAGCAATTGGGCCTGGAACCAGTAGAAATCGCCAACCGGCTTGAAACCAGCCAACCCGTCAACATGATTGGCTACCGGTTTCATTCGAACCCCCAGTTTTTCATAGGAAATGCCCCTCCAGCCGAAACTGAACATACGGCCGTAGCGGGCTCCCATGGCGGCGCTGAACAGGGCACCAACAAATATAACGATAACCTTGTTCTGGAAATCTTCCCCTTTCATGATGACCAGAAGGGTATAAACACCGATAAAACATATGAAAACAGCACCGGCCATGGCCCAGAGGGCGGCCCGGGATTCAACGAAATCAGAAAGATCATGGCGTCGCTTGCGGTTGTCGCTTTGCTTCTTCAGGGGCTGTTTATCTGCATCGAGCAGTATTACCAGTTCTTGACCCAATAAACGGTCGCCCATGGATTCAAATCGCTGGCGCAGGTTCGCCGAAAAAAATAAAAAGACGCCGGCAATGCCGAAGCCGGACAATAGAAGATAGTCGTGCCTGTTCGGTGTCAGGCCCCAGGTGACATATTCCTGATAAAAAATCGCCAGCAATCCTGCCATAATGATGATCGGGTCGTATTTCCGCATATATCGGCGAATTTCCCGCCAGATGACGGCCGTGGTATCCAGCGGTTTTTCCCTGAAAGCCCGCAGGAACTTCTTCGCGGACTCAATGAGTTCGAAATCGGAGTCTTCCGAAAGTGATGAATTAATCCCGTTTCCCATGTCAGGGCTCCCCTCCACCCCATAAAAACAATCGAGTTCTCATAATAGAGGCGTTCAGCAAAAAATACACTAGAAAAGGGAAAATCGTTATATTTTAACACCTTAAAATGTATATGGTTATACCGTCTGCCTCCTATTCCACCCCTCACCATCTTGTCAAACCGGGTCCCGGTGAGTATGGTCCCGCCGTCCGCGCGAAGAACTTTTACGCCAATGACCGGGGCGCACCCCGGCGGACGTTCCGCTCACTCTTTACTGGAGGAATCTTGGGATGTCGAAACAGCCTGACATTATTTACACCAAAGTCGATGAAGCGCCGGAATTGGCCAGCGGCTCCTTCCTGCCGATCATCCAGGCCTTTATGCAACCGGCCGGTATCGACGTCGGCACCAAGGATATTTCCCTGGCCGGCCGCATCATTGCGCATTTTCCCGAAAAGCTGACGGACGCCCAGAAGCAGCCCGACGACCTGGCCGAGCTGGGTGAACTGGTCACCACGCCGGGAGCCAACGTCATCAAGCTGCCCAACATCAGCGCCTCGATCCCGCAGCTGAAGGCCGCCATCAAGGAATTACAGGATCAGGGCTACGACCTGCCCGACTATCCCGAAAACCCCGGTAACGATGCCGAAGCCAAAGCCAAGGCCACCTATGACCTGATCAAGGGCAGCGCCGTCAACCCGGTGCTGCGCGAAGGCAATTCGGACCGCCGCGCCCCCAAAGCCGTCAAGGAATTCGCCCAGAAGAACCCCCACCGCATGGGCGCCTGGGAGGCCTCTTCCAAAACCCATGTGTCTTCCATGGACGGCGGTGACTTCTTCGGTAACGAGAAATCAGTAACCATTACGGACGCTTCCGCCGGTGACGCCCGCATCGAATTCGTCAACGCCAAAGGGGCGGTGACCGTGCTTAAGGAAAAAACGCCGCTGCTACCCGGCGAAGTGGTTGACGCCACCAAGATGAGCGTCAAGGCCCTGCGCGCCTTCCTCGAAGCCCAGGTCAAGGACGCCAACGAACAGGGCGTGCTCTTCTCGCTGCACCTGAAGGCGACCATGATGAAGGTCTCCGACCCGGTCATCTTCGGCCATGCGGTCAGCGTTTTCTGCCAGGACGTCTTCGACAAGCATGCCGGCCTTTTTGACGACCTGGGTATCGATCCGGATAACGGCATCGGCGATATCGTCAGCAAGATCGCCGCCCTGCCGCCCGAGCAGAAGGCCGCCGTCGATGCGAGCCTCGAAGCCTGTTTCGAGGCCCAGCCGGACCTCTACATGGTCAATTCGGATCGTGGCATTTCCAACCTGCACGTGCCCAGCGACGTCATCATCGACGCTTCCATGCCGGTGGTCATCCGCGGCGGCGGCAAGGGTTGGGGCCCGGACGGCGCCGAGCACGACACCAAGTGCGTCATCCCCGACCGCAGTTACGCCGGGGTCTATGCCGCAGCCATCGACTTCTGCAAGGAAAACGGCGCCTTTGATCCGTCGACCATGGGCAGCGTATCCAACGTCGGCCTGATGGCCCAGAAGGCCGAGGAATACGGCTCCCACCCGCAGACTTTCAAGGCTCCCGGCAAGGGCGTCATCCGCGTCGTTGACGCCGCTGGTCAGGCCCTGCACGAACACGAAGTGGAAAAGGGCGACATCTGGCGTCTGTGCCAGGTCAAAGACGCCCCCATCCAGGACTGGGTGAAACTGGGCGTCAACCGGGCCCGGGCCACCGGCGTACCGGCCATTTTCTGGCTCAATGCAGCGCGCGCCCATGATGCCGAACTGATCAAGAAGGTCGAAACCTACCTCAAGGACCATGACACCGAAGGCCTCGATATCCGCATTCTGTCGCCGGTGGATGCGACGCGGCTTTCCATGCTGCGCATGAAAAAAGGCAAGGATACGGTTTCCGTGACGGGTAATGTTTTGCGCGACTACCTGACCGACCTGTTCCCGATCCTCGAGGTCGGCACCAGCGCCAAGATGCTGTCCATCGTGCCGTTGATGAACGGCGGCGGACTGTTCGAAACCGGCGCCGGCGGCTCGGCCCCGAAACATGTGCAGCAGATGGTGGAAGAAGGCCACCTGCGCTGGGATTCCCTGGGCGAATTCTGCGCCCTGGCGGCATCGCTCGAGCATCTGGCCCAAACCACCGATAATCCGAAGGCCGCCGTCATCGGCAAGGCCCTCGATGCGGCCACCGGCAAGCTGCTGGACACCAACAAGTCGCCGTCCCGTAAGGTCAACGAGATCGACAACCGGGGCAGCCATTACTACCTGGCCCGCTATTGGGCCGAGGCGCTGGCCGCTCAGGACGAGGATGACGGTCTCAAGGCCCACTTCACCCCTATTGCTCTGCAACTGGCCGCCAATGAGGACAAGATCGTCGAGGAACTGCTGGCGGCCCAGGGCGCGCCGGTCGATATGGGCGGCTACTACCGTCCCGATGCGGCCAAGGTAGCCGCCGCCATGCGGCCCAGTTCGACCTTGAACGCACTTATTGGGTGATTATTTACGGGAGCTTGACCCCAACCCAACCGCACC
This sequence comes from Rhodospirillales bacterium, assembly GCA_016776525.1. Lineage (GTDB taxonomy): Bacteria > Pseudomonadota > Alphaproteobacteria > Rhodospirillales > JADHTD01 > JADHTD01. Next base: position 472 of record JADHTD010000052.1, on the reverse strand, counting down.
TGGAACAGGTTCTTGGAATAATTGGTTTGGTGTCATAAATAGCATTGGGGGGCGAGCCTGGAGAAAAATCCGGGCTCGCCTTTCTTTTGGAGATTTGCGCTTTCGCAGGAATTCACGGAGCGAAGCGACTAGCGCCATTGAGGCGCGCAGCCTGCCCGGCGCTTGAGGGCATTGATTCAGAGTTTAAGCGAGCAAAACCATGCCGAAAATCCAGGTTAAAACCCCCGTCGTCGAGCTCGACGGCGACGAAATGACCCGCATCATCTGGGACTTCATCAAGGACAAGCTGATCCTGCCCTACCTGGACATCGACCTGAAGTATTACGACCTCAGCGTCGAGATGCGTGACCAGACCGACGACCGGATCACCATCGACGCCGCCAAGGCCATCCAGCAGTACGGCGTCGGCGTCAAGTGCGCCACCATCACGCCAGATGAACAGCGCGTCGAGGAATTCGACCTCAAGGAAATG